>CAYRBE010000194.1:0-4555 GCA_964422345.1 uncultured Dechloromonas sp. | reverse complement strand
GCGAACTGACCACCGAAAAACACCACCAGCACCAGCGCCACCGGGGTGAAGGCGATGAAGTAGCGCAGTACCCGCCGGATGAACGGGTGGGTGAGGTGGGATTCGATGAAGTAACGGGCAATCACGATGCCTTTGATCCAAACAATCGCCGCGACCAGCAGCGGCAGCCAGACCATGCCGTGAAACCACTGGCCGATGCCGAGGCTGAACAGGGTGAGGGCAACCAGCGCCAGCCAGGTGTAGGTCAGCGGGGCGAGCGAGGTGGAGAGGGTGGTTTCGGGTTTTCCCATGATTAGGTCAGAACATAGAAGAAGGGGAAAATCACCAGCCAGATGATGTCGGTAGCGTGCCAATAGCTGGCCAGCGCCTCCAGCCCGCTGTGATCTTCAACGGTGTAGCCGCCGACCAAATGGCGGGCCAGCACCCACAAAATACCGAGAATCCCCCAAGTGGCATGGACCAGATGGTTGAAGGTCAGGTAGTAATAAACCGTGAAGAAGATCCCCGATTCACCGTTGATCCAGTGCGCCAGATTCCACTGGATTTCAAAGTACTTGGCCACCGGATAGCCGAGCGCGACGATCAGCCCGGCGGCCAGCCAGTAAATTGACTGCCGGCGCTTCCCGGCCCGCATGGTCGCTACCGAGCAGGCGATGAAGAAACTGCTGGTCACCATCAGCAGAGTAATCACCGTCCCGGAAAGCCGCGACAGGCGCTCCGCCCCTTGCTCGAAGGATTCGGAAAAATGGGCACGGGCGACGAAATACACCGCAAAGAGCACGATAAATTCGACAAATTCGCAGCTGATGCCGACCCAGATTCCCTTGTTGCCGGGAACCCGGCCTTTGCTTTCAGTTTCCGGCGCGGCCTCAGCCACGGGAATTGCCAGAGCAGTCATGGTGACTCCACCTTGTTTTGATGTGACCATTTTCACCGGACAAGGTGAGCAATCACAGATACAGGCCGCTTCATTTTCGACAGGCACAGTTGGCTAAAAATATCCTGCAACCAAATTTCTGTACCTATCAAAAACCGTAGCATCTGAAACTGTTCCCATTGATCACCAGATGATCTACTCCCCTCCGCACTCATAGCGAGGAAAGAGGAAATGCACAAACCCGTCAGCAAGGTTCGCGAAGCGAAGCTCGAGCTTTATCGAAAAACAGGGAAAATCCACGCCAAGGCAGTCAGCGGCAGGTTCAACCGCCTGCGCTGGATGATGGTCTGGTTCACCCAGATCATCTTTTACGGCGCCTGCTGGCTGACTTGGGAAAGCAACGGCCTGAGCCGGCAAGCCATCCTGTTCGACATCGCCCACGAAAAACTGTACCTGTTCGGCCTCGTCCTCTGGCCGCAGGATGCCCTGCTCCTCGCCTTCGTGCTGATTCTGGCTGCCACCGCGCTATTTTTCGTCACAGCAATGGCCGGCCGCCTGTTCTGCGGTTTCGCCTGCCCCCAAACAATTTATACGATGATTTTCAGCTGGGTTGAGGCCAAAGTTGAAGGTGACCATCTGGCCCGGCTCAAACTCGACCAAACCCCGCTGCGCGGCAAAACTCTCTGGCTCAAGGCCACCAAGCATGGCCTGTGGTTGCTGATTGCGGGCTGGACGGCGATCAGTTTCGTCGGCTACTTCACCTCAATCCGTGAATTACTGCCCACAGTATTCAGCTTGGACACCGGCCCTTGGGAGGCCTTCTGGCTAATTTTCTACGCAACATTTACCTACATTCAGGCCGGTCTGGCCCGCGAGGCTGTCTGCCAGCACATGTGCCCCTACGCCCGCTTTCAGGGTGTGATGTTTGACCCGACGACGGCCAACGTCAGCTACGATTATCAGCGCGGCGAACCCCGCAATCTGGTCCGGGAGAGCAGCCCAAGCGCCAAGACCGGGGACTGCATCGACTGCGGCATCTGCATCGAGGTCTGCCCAACCGGGATCGACATTCGCGATGGCCTGCAATTGCCGTGCATCAACTGCGGGCTGTGTATCGACGCCTGCGATCAGGTGATGGAAAAAATCGGCGCACCGCGCGGGCTAATCCGCTTTGCCTCGGCACAGGAACTGGCCGGTCAGCCCAAACCGAAAGGCTTGCTAAAACGTCCACGGGTAATGGTTTATGGTGCTCTATTACTCTTTTTCAGCTGTTTTGCCGTGTTCACCATCAGCCAGCGTTCGCTGCTGCTGGTCGATGTCCTGCGTGACCGGGGGGCTTTGCTGCGTGAAACTCCGGACGGCCGGATCGAGAATTCCTACACCCTGAAGTTGATGAATCTCGATGCGGCAGCACACGACTACACCCTGTCTGTAAATGGCCTGCCCGGACTGGAGATCATCGGCCAACAGGCATTTTCAGCCGCTCCGGGCAGCATCCAGCCGCTCACTGTCACTGTCTCGGCACCGAATAATGGTGAACACTCAGGGACTCACCCGATCCACTTCAAGCTGGTGGCTAAAAATGATCCGACGATCTGGATCGAAGAAAAAAGCAGCTTTATCCTGCCCTAAGTTGGGCACCGGCCACTACCAGTTCGGCGTCTCGACTGGTGACGGCGGTGGCGGCGGCGCGGGCAAACACCCCCCTGCCGCCACGAAGACTGCTGCCCCGGCTATCGTCAAGGCAACAAGCAGCGCGAACAAACCGCCACCTTTGGCTGACTCACCTGCGCCATCATCCTTCCAGCCAGTAATCATCGGCTTGATCAACTTCTGTTTTTTGACATGGCCGTAGAAACCAATTGCCGCAATATGCAGAACAATCAGGGCGATCAAAAAATTAGACAGCAGGGAATGTACCCAGGTCAGCTGATTGCTCAAACCCTTGCTGACCAGATCAAACAATGGGCCGGTAAAGGTGATGTCATCGTTGGCAAACAGCCCCGTCGTCACCTGCACTGCGAGCAGCCCTAATAGACCAAACACCGAAAGCGCGCCCAAGGGATTGTGCCCCTCCCCTTTCCACTCGCCCTTTAGGTAAGCCTTGATTTTGGCCGGGCTTGGGAAAAACTGGGCAAAGCGGGCGTAGGTCGAACCAAGCAGCCCCCAGACCAGACGAAAACTCACTAAGCCAACGACCAACAGGCCAATCCTGCCATGCCAGTCGATCAGGCTGCCACCCAATTGGCCACTGACGATAGCGCCCACAACAGCCAGAACGAGCGCCCAGTGAAACAGGCGAGTGGGCAGATCCCACAAAAGCATCCGTTTGCCATTCATAAAACTTCTCCGGAAACAAAAGTAAAACAGGCGCCCGGAGGCGCCTGCGTTCATACGTACCGAGCCTGTTTATTTCTTGGCTTTGAAGTCGTCGTGGCAGCCTTTGCAGGTATCGTTCAGCTTGCCGAATTGCGCCTTGACTGCTGCCGCATCACCCGCCGCTGCAATCTTGGCCATTTCATTGGCTTCCTTGTTGAAAGCCATCGCAACCTTGCCTACACCTTCTTTGTTGGTGAAGAACTCAGGCTTGACGCGAGTTGGCTCCCAACCTGTGCCCTTATCAGTCCCGGCCGGATAAAGCGCCCCCATGCCGGAATTGGCAATTGCCTGAATCGCCGTTGCCGCCTTGATAACCTCTTCCTTGTTGTACTGACCTTCGACGTTAGCCTTGATCCGCGCCATGTTCCAGGCCATGAAGCCGTAACCAGACTGGCGGAATTTGATCGCATCTTCCGGCTTCATCTGGGCGGCAGCGGTGCCGGTCAGGGTGATGGCGAGCAGGGCAAGCAGCAGTTTTGATTTCATATCATTCTCCGTTGGGTAGTTACAGTTACGAACTGTGATTTTATGAGAATAAAATATTAGCGTATGTAACCTGAGTCACACAACAACCAACATTTACAGTCCAATGAAGTTTGATTCGCTCGCCTGAAAATAAAAATCAGGCGCTATAACGCAAATACGTGCTTTACACGCAGCGCCGGCGCACCTTGCTCAATCGCGATCAAACGGGCGATGTTCGGATGCTTACCCGGATTGGCCCGCTCGTCCTCGGTGTGCTCGGCAAAAATTTCCAGCCCTTTTTTGGCGGCTTCAAGATTGATCGAGCCATAGGTTTGCGCCAGATGGTTATACACCGCCAGCGACCCTTGACTACCCGCCTTGTTTTCGATGGTAGCGACGACGTTTTCTTCTTTATCGAGCAAGTTCACCGAAGCAACATGGGAAATCCCCGGCAGTTTTTTCAAATTTTCAGCAAAAGACATTATTTCCACTCTCGTTTGGCTTTGACCAGTCCGATGATCAGGCCAGTCGTAAATGTGGCAATCGGCACAGTAAAGACGATCGCCTTGATACCCCGTTCGGCACCGAAGTAATAGAGCAGCAACATCATCGGCAGTAGACCAAGGACAAGCCCGATCAGCCCGCCCTTGATGCCACCGCGAATTACTTCCTGATCCGTGGTCGTGCCATCACCGATGCAGTGTGGACAATAGATTGCATCGGCCGGCACCTCGTTACCACACTTGCTGCATTTCATATCAGATCCGACGTGCCAGTTCTGCCGCCTTACCGGTGTAATCCCACGGCGTCAGCTTGAGCAGTTCTGCCTTAGCG
>CAYRBE010000193.1:0-4628 GCA_964422345.1 uncultured Dechloromonas sp. | reverse complement strand
AGGTGCAGTGCCTCTTGCTCGCATTGATCAAAAAAGTTTTTGGTCATGATGATTGTTTCGCGAGAAGATCTTCAAAAGCCTCTGCTTCCAGTGGTCTCGACAGGTGGTAGCCCTGAATAATGTCGCAGCCATGGTTGCTCAACCAGTCCATTTGACGTTCAGTCTCAACGCCCTCTGCAACTGATTTCAGATTGAGCGCCTGCGCCAAGCTTAGTACCGCACAGGTGATTGCCTCGTCGTCAGGGTCATCCCCTAGTCCATCAACAAAACTCTTGTCGACCTTGAGCTCAGACAAAGGGAGTCGTTTGAGATATGAGAGTGAAGAGTAGCCGGTGCCAAAGTCATCAATGCTGATCTTGATGCCGTGTTTGTGCAATTCGCTCAAGTTATTAATCACCACACTACTGTTTTCAAGTAGCGCACCTTCGGTAATTTCCACTTGGATATGCTCAGCCGGTACATTTGCATCAGCCATTTTTCCGACAATTGCATTCGCCATGCCGACTTCGCGAACACTGCGCGGAGAGCAATTAAAGGCGATGGGGGGCGGCTTTAGTCCAATTAATAACCAGTTGGCGATTTGCTTGAACAGCAAATCCTGAACGCGGTGGGTGATTTCGATAATCAAACCTGTTGCTTCGCTGATAGGAATAAATTCGGCGGGGGATACATGACCAAGTGCCGGGTCGTGCCAGCGCAACAGCGCTTCGGCGCCAACGATAGGGTTGCCTTGGGCCATGCTGTACTTGGGCTGATACACCAAACGCAGACGGTTTTGGTCGATAGCGGCGCGAAGGGCGCTTTCCATCGTTGCCCGTTTGAGCAGTTTGACGTGCAGGTCGGGTAAAAAAAACTCGGCGCGGTTACGCCCGAGTTCTTTGGCCCGGTACATCGCGGTATCCGCTGCTTTGACCAGACTGTTGCTGTCTAGTCCGTCCTCTGGGTAGAAAGCGATGCCGATGCTGGCTGATACGAAGAGTTGGCGATTCTGAATCGTGAATGACGCACTCAGTTCATCAATAATGCGCAGGGAAACCATGTCAGCGGCTTCGGCATTGCAGTCAGAAAGGATCGCAGTGAATTCGTCACCGCCCAGACGGGCAACCGTGTCGACATCGCGCATCAGTACCTGGAGTCGGGTCGCTGCTTGCTTGAGCAGTTCGTCACCAACGTCATGGCCTAGCGTGTCATTAATTGTCTTGAAATTATCAAGGTCAATAAACAACAAGGCTAGTCGTTCATTCTTGCGGCGGGCCTGAGCCAGTGCGTGCCGTAAACGGTCGTGGAAGAGTGTGCGATTAGGCAAGCCTGTAAGTACGTCGTGGGCCGCAAGATACTCAGCTTTGCGCTGGGCATTCTTGATATCTGTAATGTCCGAAAATACAGAGACAAAGTGCTCGGTTTGACCGAGATGGTCGTCGACACGATTAATCGTTAGCCACTCCGGGTAAATTTCACCATTTTTTCGTTTGTTCCAGATTTCACCCTGCCAGAAACCGTTAGTGCGCAATGCAAGCCACATCGCTTCGTAAAAGTCGTGACTGTGTCGGCCTGATTTGAGAACTTGGCCGATTGGCTTGCCGATTACATCGTCTGCCAGATATCCGGTGATTTTCGTAAAAGCCAGATTGGTCGTTTGCACGACGCCCTTGCCGTCGGTGACAACGATGGCCTCGCCCGATTGGTCGAAGACCCGGGCAGTAATGCGGAGCTGGTCTTCGGCATGCTTTCGGGTGGTGATGTCTTCGGCTTCGATAATCAGTGCAACCGGATTGCCGTCTTCATCATTAAGTGTTTGATGAACCGACTGGAGATAACGAGTTTGCCCAGGATGTTCCACTTTATGTTCGAGATGAACTGGTTGGCGGTGACGCATAGATTCGAGCGCGCCATTCCAGAATGAGGTTGCAAGCTCATCGTCGAAAAGTTGAAAGTCAGATTTTCCGATGACTGCAGTTTCTTTAAGGCCAAAGAAATTAAGGAAACTACGGTTAGCGAATACGTAGTGGCCTTGAATATTACGCATTGCAAAAATGACCGAAGTGTTTTCCATTAGTGCTGTTAGGCGGCGTTCGGACTCGCTCAGTGCGGCCTGAGTACGTACGATATCGCTGACGTCAATCAGGCTGACTACTAGCGAGGTGACGTCGCCGGATTTTGAAAGGCCAGGTGTGATCGTGGCGCTGATGTGGCGACCTTCTGCAGAGATCAGATTGCGTTCGAGGTCGCCATTGGCCAGAGCTCTGCCAAGCCAGGCCTCCAGATCCTTAAGGGCGGCGGGCAGGCGCAAGCGGGAAAGATGGTGGCGCAATACAGTTGGGCGTAAATCAAAATGGCGGGCTGCTGGTGCATTGAAGCGGGTGAGATGGAATGCCCGGTCAAACACCAGAACGGGAAACTCTAGCGCGTCATAGAGGTGGGCGTACTCTTCAGACAGTTTGAAGAGCTCCACGGTTTTAACATTGAGCTCTTCATTCAGGCTAACCAGTTCTTCGTTGGTCGCCTGCATTTCTTCGTTGGCCGCTTCGAGCTCTTCGTTAGTCGCCTGAAGTTCTTCATTAGAGGCTTGCGCTTCCTCGTTGAGGGCCTGCATTTCCTCATTGGCGGTGGCCATTTCCTCAACCATGGCCTGCAGGTGCTCACGGGTAGCCAGCAGTTCATCCTCAAGTTGCTGGTTCGGGCTCTGCGGGGCTTCGTCTAAGGCCTTGTCGACAATCGGCTCTTGTTCTGGCGCAAAAACGACGAGTTGCAAGTTGATCAGGCTATCGGCAAGCGGTGTAATCAAAATCCGTATTAATTCGCCACCCACTCGCCGGCGACGGCCTTTTTGTGCCTCATTCTTTTGCAGGGATCGCCGTTGCAGGGTGAAAATCTCGCCCCTTAGTTCAGGAATCACGACATCGCCCAGCGTTAGCCGGGAAACCCCTTGCGGGAACTGCAGAAATTGTTCGACGTTGCCCGCCGTGTGCAGAATGTTGCCTTCACGGTCGCACAAGGCAATGGTCAGACCAAATTGGCTGACAAGGCCGCTTAGAAGCAGTTCAAGTCGTTGGTCTTTACGTTGTACCGGTGTTCTGAGTGATGTGCTGACAGCCGTGCTGACCGGCAGATAGGGAGATTCGCCAACTTTGTTAAAGAGGCGCTCACGGCGGTCTATGGGGGAAAATAGTTGTTCCGCTTGGGCAACGCTTTCGGATCGACCAAGGAAAAGATAGGCTTCCTTTAGCATGCCAAAATGAAATGTCTGCAAAACCTTGCTTTGCAGCGGCGCATCAAAATAGATCAGGACATTGCGGCATGAGACCAGGTCCAGCCTGAGAAATGGCGGGTCGCTGACCAGGTTATGGCGGGCAAATACAATCATATCGCGGAGTGTTTTGCCCGCTTCGTAGGCGTTGCCGGCCGGCTTGAAATAGCGCTCAAGCTGGTCTGACGAGACTTCGCTCATTGAGGCGGCTGGATAAATGCCTCGTCTGGCGACATTCAGTGCCTCATCGTCGACATCGGTGGCGAAAATCTGGATGCGGTATGAAGATATCTGCTGGCCCAGCGTTTCGGCGCAAAGCATGGCAATTGAGTAGGCCTCTTCGCCGCTGGCGCAACCTGCAACCCAAATGCGGATTTCATCGCCTGGTTTCTTCCGCTTCACGAGTTCCTGTATGGCCCGTCGAAGCACAGAAAACGCATCGCGGTCTCGGAAAAAGGCGGTCACCGAAATTAGGATATCTCTGGCTAGATTTTCCAGCTCTTCAGGGCGGGTTTCGATCCACTTCATGTAGCTCTGCAGATCGGAGCACTCTGTCGCGGTTTGTCGCCGCTGAATGCGGCGCATCAGTGTGCCAACTTTATAGCCTGAAAAGTCGAACTGAACACGCTCTCGCAAGAGGGTAAAGAGGTGTTGCATCAGGTCAACCGGCGGCACAAAGTTTGGGTCGACATGCTGGGTCGCCAGAAGCTTGGGCAAATACTTGGCAATTTCTTCGGGGTTGAGGATGTGGTCGGCAACACCCGCTTCAATCGCTGAACGTGGCATGCCATCGTATTTTGCAGTTTCGGGTTTTTGAACCAGGGTAAAACCGCCAGCGGCTTGAATTGCACGCAATCCAGCAACGCCGTCTGAGCCTGTTCCGGAGAGTACGATTCCGGTGGCGAGTTCGCCTTCCTCTGCTGCCAGCGAGATGAAAAACTGGTTGATTGATGGCTTGGGAACGACTTCGGGTGAAGCGCTGGTCAGGGTGAAGCGGTCTTCCTTGATCACCGCATTCGAGTTGGCAGGAACAACGTAAATCACCCCCGCCTGAGGTCGGTCACCATGCTCAAGCTCTTTAACCCGAAGCGATGTTTCGCGCCCCAGAATTTCGACCATCATGCTGCGATATGTCGGAGAAAGGTGTTGCAAAACCACGTAGGCGCAAGAAAACTCTGGCTTCAGATGTCCGATTAACTGGGTGATGGCTTCCAGTCCACCGGCTGAAGCCCCTATGCCAACAATGTTTACCTGGCCCACGCTACATTCTCCTGACGGTAGTCTATTTTGATAAGGTCAAAATATTTGGGTTCAAATCATACTGGGGATTTTTTTGGGGTGGTTGATCTATGGCAAACCTCAGGATCGAATGTGATTTGTG
>CAYRBE010000192.1:0-4632 GCA_964422345.1 uncultured Dechloromonas sp. | reverse complement strand
TCCTTGAGGCGCACCGCTTCTTCAACGGCGATTTCGTCAAAGGGGTTCATGCTCATTTTGACGTTGGCGAGGTCAACGCCTGTGCCATCCGCCTTGACGCGAACCTTGACGTTGTAGTCGATGACCCGTTTGACGGGAACGAGAATTTTCATAGTGTTTCCTTTTTCGGACGAAAACCCTCCTGCCTTTTGAAACTATGGGCAGGAGGTGACGGCTTATTCGATAGCGAGCGCTGAATTGGCGTGCTGGCGTAGAACGTATTTCTGGATCTTTCCAGTCGAGGTCTTCGGTAGCTCCCCGAAAACAACGGTTTTCGGCACCTTGAAGCGGGCCAGATGACTGCGGCAGTGCTCGATGATCTCGGCCTCAGTACAAGCGGCATCGGTCTTGAGCTCAATAAAAGCCGCCGGGACTTCGCCCCACTTTTCGTCTGGCTTGGCAACCACCGCTGCAGCAACTACTGCCGGGTGGCGGTAGAGCACATCTTCAACTTCGAGCGACGAGATATTTTCGCCACCGGAAATGATGATGTCCTTGGAGCGGTCCTTGATTTTGACGTAGCCATCGCTATGGACCACGGCCAGATCGCCGGTATGGAACCAGCCGCCAGCAAAGGCTTCTTCCGTCGCCTTCGGGTTTTTCAGGTAACCCTTCATGACCAGGTTGCCCCGGAACATGATTTCGCCCATCGTTTCGCCATCCCATGGCACTGGCTCAAGGCTGACCGGGTCGCGGACTTCAATCGCTTCCTGCATGTGGTAACGCACGCCTTGGCGGCCATTACGCGCCGCACGCAGGTCGATCGGCAGGCGATCCCATTCCGGATGCTTGGCACAGACTGAAGCCGGGCCATAGGTTTCTGTCAGGCCATAAACGTGGGTGATGTTGAAACCCATTGTTTCGCAGCCCTCGATGATGGCAGCGGGTGGTGCTGCGCCGGCGATCAGGCCATTGACCTGATGGCTGATGCCTTCTTTCAATGCGGCAGGTGCGTTGATCATCATGCCGTACACAATCGGTGCGCCGCACATGTGGCTAACCTTATGTTCCTTGATCAGGCTGAAGATCAGCGCTGGATCAACCTTGCGCAGGCAAACGCTGGTCCCGGCATTGGCCGCAAGTGTCCAGGGGAAGCACCAGCCGTTGCAGTGGAACATCGGCAGCGTCCAGAGATAGACCGAGTGCGGTGGCATGCCCCAGGAAATAATGTTGGAAGCTGAGTTCAGGTAAGCGCCGCGATGGTGGTAGACCACGCCTTTCGGGTTGCCGGTGGTGCCTGAGGTGTAGTTGAGCGCAATGGCATCCCACTCGTTTTCCGGTAGTTGCCAGGCAAAATCCGACTCGCCTTCATTCAGGAAGGCTTCGTAATCTTTTTCACCTAGCGTTTCACCGCCAGTAAAGTCGGGATCAAGGGTGTCGATAACCAGCGGCTTCGGTCCTTCGAGCAGCGCCAGAGCGCCTTTGACAATGGCTGAAAACTCAGGATCGGTGATTAATACCTTGGCTTCGCCGTGCGCCAGCATGAAAGCAATGGCTTCTGCGTCGAGGCGCGTGTTCAAGGTATTCACAACCGCACCAGCCATTGGTACACCGAAGTGGCACTCAAACATTGGTGCCGAATTGGGCAGCATGACGGCAACGGTGTCACCCTTGCCAATGCCGCGGCCCTTGAGTGCCGATGCGAGCTGGCGGCAACGGTCGTAGGACTCTTTCCAGGTGTATTGGCGGCTGCCCTGGATTACAGAAATACGCTTTGGATAGATGAAAGCCGAGCGTTCGAGATAGCTCAGGGGGGAAAGCGGAACAAAATTGGCCGGATTCTGTTCGAGTCCGACGGCGTACGGATTTGCCACAAATATCTCCTCACGATTCTGACGAAAGTGCTGTTCTCTGTTTTGGGGCTTTTTTTATTGAGCATGAGGATGACAAGGCTTTCTTGCACAACTATTGGTCGAATGTAACGAATCGTTACATGACAAAATCAATCCTCCTGCCTGCACTAAAATTGATCCATGACCAAGAACTCTCCTGCCTCTGATATCAGCCAGCGTCTCGATATGCTGCAGACCGGGCTCGATCTGCTCGATCAGGGGATTACCGTGTTTGACGCCAATCTTTGTCTGGTGGCGTGGAACAAGCCGTTTCTTCAGTTGCTTGGTTTTCCTGAGGCATTGGCGCAGGTCGGCACGCCCTTCGAGCGTTTCATCCGCTACAACGCCGAGCGGGGCGAGTATGGGCCGGGTGATCTTGAGGCGCAGATTGCCGAACGGGTAGCCGCCGCGGCGAATTTTGAGCCGCATGTGACCGAGCGCCGGCGGCCCAATGGCAAGGTGATTTTGCTGCGCGGCGAGCCGCTGCCGCATAAGGGTTTCGTTACCTTGTATAGCGACATCACCGAGCAGCGCTATATTGAGGATCTGACCGAGCATCAGAATATTCAGCTTGAAGAACGGGTTCGTCGGCGTACCGCGCAGCTGGAAAATGCCAACGCCAATCTGACCCGCGCCAACACAGAAAACACCCGAATTACAGCGGCGCTAAGGCGTAGCGAAGAACGGCTACGCTTGATCAATGACACGATTCCGATTCTGATTGGCTATGTTGATAAAAATGAGGTCTATCAATACACCAACAAGGGTTATTCCGATTGGTACAGCCACCCGGAAGGTGCGGTAACCGGCCGGCCGGTGCGTGATGTGGTTGGCGACCACGTTTATGCTCAGGTGCGTGAGTCGGTTCGCAAGGCCTTGGGTGGGCAGCAGGTTAGTTACGAGTACCAGATGCTGCGTCAGGGGCAGGTGGTTTTTGCCCGCAGTACGCTGGTGCCGGAGACAACACCTGAAGGTGAAACGCTGGGTTTCTTCGTTTTTTCTCACGAAATTACCGAACAGAAACGCATGCAGGCAGCGCTGGTGCAAGCCCAGAAGATGGAAGCCGTTGGCCAGTTGACGGGTGGCCTTGCCCACGATTTCAACAATCTGCTGACCGTGGTTATCGGTAATCTGGCGGCTTTGCAGGATCATCGACCGGATGATGCCGAGGTGAACGAGTTCGTCGAGCCGGCGCTGCAGTCAGCGCGGCGCGGTGTGCAGCTGATCAAGCGTCTGCTGACTTTTTCACGTCAGCAACCGCTGGAGCCGCAGGCGGTTGATATCGGCCATTTGATTGGCAATCTCGCCCGGCTGGTACGTCGCTCATTGCCGGAAACAGTTGCTGTTTCGACCGATATGGCGGGTGCTTCAGTACACGCCTTGGTTGATCCGGGGCAGCTGGAAAGTGCATTGTTGAATTTTGCTTTGAATGCCCGTGATGCCATGCCGGACGGCGGGCGTTTGCATATCGCCGCCCGTCGGGTTGAATTGCGTCAGGAAGCCAGTGAATTTGAAGTGGTGCCCGGTCAATACGCCATGATTGAGGTCGCCGACAATGGCTGCGGTATGGATGCCGCTACCTTGGCGCGGGCTTTTGAACCATTTTTTACGACCAAGCGTTTTGGGCTGGGTAGCGGGCTGGGTTTGTCGATGGCTTATGGTTTCGTTAAACAATCCGGTGGCGGGATCTCGATCCAGAGCCAGACTGGGCAGGGAACAACGGTGTTGATGGTCTTGCCGTTGACGATCCCGGAGCCGGATCTCGACTTGCCGAGTGATGATGAACCGCTGGCCCATGGCGGCGAACTGGTTTTGTTGGTTGAAGATGAGCCGAACGTCCGGCGGGTGGTGCGCCAACAGTTGATTGACTTGGGCTACCCGGTGATTGAGGCTGAAAATGGCCCGCAGGCGCTGGAAATGGTCGAGCAGATTGCTGATGTTGCGATTGTGGTGAGTGACGTGATGATGCCCGGCGGGCTGAGCGGACGGCAGTTGGCGGAGCGGATTCTTGGCCTGAATCCGCAGATGCGGATCGTGCTGATGAGTGGCTATGCCGACGAGCCTGAGTATCACGCGGCAGGCGATCTGCCGGTGCTGGCTAAACCGTTTGTAAAGCAGGATCTGGTGCAGGCTTTGCAGCGTGCGAATAAAGGTAAAAAATGAAAGAGATGGAAACGCCCAAACGGATCGTGATTGTTGAGGATGATCCCGATGTCGCCCGCATTATCGAGCAGGTACTGAGTGACTTTTCCTTCAATACCGTTTGGTGCCGCAGCGCCGCTGATTTGCTGCGCCGTTTGCGCTCACTGGCCCCCGATCTGTGCATTATTGATCTCGGCTTACCGGATATGGATGGTCTTGAAGTCATGCAGCGGGTACGCGCCCAGTCGGCTTGCGGCATCGTTATCCTGACGGGCAGGGCGCATGTCAGCGACCGGGTGATGGGGCTGGAGCTGGGGGCGGATGACTACATACTAAAACCCTTCGAGCCTCGCGAACTGGTTGCCCGTGTGCGAAGTATTCTGCGCCGTCGGGAAAGCGCACAGGACAGTTCCACCCAGAAAATCGCTGAATTTTCCGGCTGGCGGTTCAATCTCGGCAACCATACCTTGAGTTCGCCCAGCGGAGAGGAGCTCCAACTCAGCACGGCCGAGGCCGAGTTGCTCAAAGTGTTTGTCAGCAATCCCAACCGGATTTTGCAGCGCGAACAACTGATGGCGACGCGAGAGTTGGCCCCGACCGACCGCAGTATTGATGTCCG
>CAYRBE010000191.1:0-4668 GCA_964422345.1 uncultured Dechloromonas sp. | reverse complement strand
TGCTTTGTCACTCGCTGATTCACAGCGATACGCTGGAAAGAGCCTTGCGCCGAGGATTGCGTTTTTTGCGGCTGATTCTCGACGACTTTTCCGGTGAGCTGGAGATCGAAAACGGTATTGCGCGAATTCGTGTCAAAGACCGCCGCAATCCCCTGACGGATGAACTGCCTCCACCCAAGCGTGCGTTTGCCTATGGCACCTACCTTCTGATGTTGCATGGCTTGGCATGCTGGCTGGTCGGGCGGCGCATCCCGCTGATCAACGCCGATTTTCGTTGTGCCGAACCCGCTTTCAGCAGCGAGTGGCGCATCCTTTTTTCGCAAAACCTGAACTTTTCACAGCCAGATTCGGGCATCGTCTTTTCGGCCGACTATCTCGCCATGGTCAATGTCCAGAACGAACGGACCATGAAGGAGTTCCTGCGTAGCGCGCCGGCAAATTTCCTCGTCAAATATAAAAATAGCGCCAGCCTTTCGGCACAAATCAGGCGGCGCTTGAGGCAGCTATCACCTGCTGCATGGCCGGATTTTGCGACGCTTGCAAAGCAACTCAACCTTTCCCAGGCCACCTTAAGGCGGCGTATGGATGATGAAGGCGAGTCATATCGAAACATCCTTGATGATCTGCGCCGGGATTTGGCGATTGGCTTGCTTGGCGATAGCAGGAAGAACCTTGCTGAAATTGCCGAAACGCTCGGTTTCTCAGAAACCAGCGCTTTTCATCGAGCATTCAAAAAATGGACAGGGGCGCGTCCGGGTGAATACCGCAGTACATCGAATATTTCGATGTAAGCGGCTGCTGTTTTTTGGCCATGGCAGGAACGAAGCATTCACGGAAAATCTCGGCGCAATGGCATAGAATGGCAATATCTGACATTCCTTAGGAGCCAACCATGTCCCTCAACGTCTCTTTGCCGCCGGAGCTTGAAAACCGCGTACGCCAGCATGTCGAGTCCGGACTCTACAGTTCGGCAAGCGAGGTGATCCGGGAAGCGCTGCGCCTATTTGAAGCCTATCAAGGTGTTCAGGCTGCCAATCTTGCTGCACTTAAAGCAGATATTGCTCAGGGCGTCGCCGATATCAACGCCGGCCGCGTGCGTGAAGTGAGCATGTCCAGTATCAAGGAGCGCGGTAGGGTAATCCTCGCATCAACGAAAGCGGTGTGATGGCAAAAGTCTTCTACTCCGCGAGTGCCGAAAATGACTTGCTGGAGGCGTGGCTCTACGTTGCCGAAGACAGCGTGACAGCGGCTGATCGCATGCTTGACCAGATTGAAGCAGAGGCCATTCGATTGCTGGATCACCCGCAGATGGGACGGGAGCGCCGCGAACTCTCGTCGGGGATACGAAGCTGGCCGACATCTACGCCATACACGCTCTTCTATTTCCCAGATGAGCAAGGGATTATCGTGGCCCGAGTGCTACATCACGCCAGAGATATTCAGGCAATCGATCACTGGCCGTCCCATTGAGGCGCCAACGGTAAGCATGCCAAAGGATTGGTCGATGTCCGTTCTTGGGCCGGCTACCGACTACCATCTGAAGGGGGGTGGCATTCCCCTCAAAGTAAAACGGGAAGCCCGCAGGCTTCCCGTTTTTGATTCAAACCTTGAATTTACTTAGTGAGCAGAAGCGCCGGAGGCACCGAGTCCGGTTTGAGCCCGGATGTACTGCTCTTCAAAAGCTTCTGCTTCTTTGGCGGCACGATCGCTCTTGTCGGTGATTGAACCCAACCAGGTGACGACGAAAGCCAGGGTCATCGAGATGATTGCCGGGTGGTCGTACGGGAAGATTGCGGTCGGGTTGCCCATGACCTTGACCCAGACTGCCGGTGAAAGAATCACCAGGCCGACTGCAGAAACCAGACCGGCAATGCCGCCCCAGAGTGCGCCACGGGTGGTTAGACCTTTCCAGTACATCGACAGGATCAGCACCGGGAAATTAACCGAGGCTGCAACGCCGAAGGCCAGCGCTACCAGGAAGGCGATGTTCTGATCCTTGAACAGGATGCCGAGGGCAATGGCGGTCAGGCCGATACCGATGGATGCGATCTTGGTGACCTTCATTTCCTGAGCGCTGGTTGCAGTGCCTTTTTTGATGACGCGAGCGTAGAGGTCGTGGGCAATCGCCGAAGCGCCAGCCAGTGCCAAACCGGAAACGACAGCCAGAATGGTCGCAAAGGCAACAGCTGACAGGAAGCCGAGGAAGACGTCACCGCCAACCGATTTGGCCAGATGCATGACCGGCATATTGCTACCACCGATTAGCTTGCCGCCGACCTGGCCGCCTTCGAAGAAGGCTGGGTTCTGGCCAACGATGACGATGGATGAGATGCCGAGGATGATCACCACCAGGAAAAAGAAACCGATGAAACCGGTGGCGTAGAACACCGACTTGCGGGCTTCCTTGGCGTTCGGTACGGTGAAGAAGCGCATCATGATGTGCGGCAGTCCAGCGGTACCGAAGATCAGGGCGAAGGACAGCGAAACAGCGGAAATCGGATCAGCCATCAGGGAACCCGGTGCCATGATCTTGATGCCGGCCTTGTGGGCAGCGACAGCTTGGCTGAACAGGTTTTCAAAGGAGAAGCCGAACTGGCTGAATGCCATAAGCATCAGTGCGGTACCGCCACCGAGCAGCAGGCAGGCCTTGATGATCTGTACCCATGTGGTGGCAACCATGCCGCCGAAGGTGACATAGACCATCATTAGAATACCGACACAAACCACGGCCGTGTTGTATTCCAGGCCAAACAGCAATTGGATCAACTGGCCGGCACCCACCATCTGGACGATCAGATAAAAGCAGACAACGGTGAGTGAACCGAAAGCAGCAAAGGTCCGGATGCGGTTCTGGTCAAGGCGGTAGGAGGCGATATCGGCAAAGGTGAACTTGCCGAGGTTACGCAGGCGCTCCGCCATCAGGAACATGATGATCGGCCAGCCGACAAAGAAGCTGACGGTATAGATGAAGCCGTCGAAGCCTTTGGCATAGACCAGTGAAGTCAGGCCGAGCAGGGTTGCTGCCGACATGTAGTCACCGGCAATCGCCAGACCGTTCTGGAAGCCGGTGATGCCACCGCCGGCGGTGTAGAAGTCAGCGGTCGACTTGGTGCGGGTCGAGGCCCAGTAAGTAATGCCGAGTGTGGCCACGACAAAGATCATGAACATGACAATGGCGCTGATATTGACTGGTTGTTTTTGCACACCTTCAATGGCACCACCGGCAGCAAATGCGGTGACTGTTGCGGCGAGCAGGCTGCCGGCAACTAAAGCAGTGATAGAACGTTTCATTTACCTGCCTCCAAGAGAATTTTTTGGGTCAGTTCGTCGAACTCGCCATTGGCCCGGCGGATGTAGATGCCAGTCAGCAGCCAGCCGCCGACGACTAATAGGGCAGCCAGTGGCCAGCCCCAGGTCATCACGCTGCCTTCGCTCAAAGGCGTGGCGAGCAGGGCGGGGTTGAATGCGGTAACCATCATGAAGCTGTAGTACGGCACCAGCACGAAAAGTGAAAGGATGATCGAGAAGCGTGTACGTTTGCCGACCAGTTCGGCAAATTTCGGATTGCTCCGAATTCTTTCCTGAATATTTGGTTGAGACATGACCCCTCCTGGGAACAATAAGGTTGAAACAAGTTGATTTGCTGTTCTCGTGGTTTTACTGATCCGGCTGCCGGGTCGCCTGTGTGAAAGGTCGCCCGGAAGTCCGTAAATTACATATTTGGATAATTCGGCCCGCCGCCCCCTTCAGGTACCGTCCAGTTGATGTTCTGGGTGGGGTCCTTGATGTCGCAGGTTTTGCAATGCAGGCAGTTCTGGCTGTTGATCTGCAGCCTTGGCTGGCCTTCTTCCTCGCCGAGGATTTCGTATACCCCGGCCGGGCAGTAGCGCGTTTCCGGCGCACCGTACTTGGCGTAATTGACGCTGATGGCGATGCTTTCATCCTTCAGGCGCAGGTGGCACTGCTGATTTTCCTCGTGGTTTGTGGCCGAGAGGAAAACGGAAGAAAGGCGGTCAAAAGTCAGCTTGCCATCCGGTTTCGGGTAGGCAATCTTCGGATGGGCGTTTTTGTCGCCCAGTTGGGTATGGTCGTCGTGGTGATGCAGTGTCCACGGTGCCTTGCCACCAAATACATAGGTGTCGATGGCACCGTAGGCGAGTGCGCCCCACAGGCCCCACTTGAAGGCCGGGCGAATGTTGCGGACTTTGTACAGCTCGGCCCACAACCAGCTTTGCTTGATCTGCTCGGCGTATTCGGTCGCTTCGCTGCCGGCGTTTTCCTTGAACAGATGTTCAAAAACCGCCTCGGCGGCAACCATGCCGGATTTCATCGCCATGTGCGTGCCTTTGATCTTGGGCACGTTGAGGAAACCGGCGGTATCGCCAATCAGCAGACCACCCGGAAAACTCAGTTTGGGGATGGACTGGTAACCGCCTTCGGACAACGCGCGAGCACCGTAGGAAATCCGCCGGGCGCCTTCAAAGAATCCGCAAATTGACGGATGCGTCTTGTAACGCTGGAATTCCTCGTAAGGCGACAGCCAGGGATTTTTGTAATCGAGGCCAACGACCATACCGACCGCGACCAGATTATTTTCCAGGTGATAGAGGAAGGAGCCGCCGTAGGTGTCACTCTGCAAGGGCCAACCGACGGTATGGACGATCAATC
>CAYRBE010000190.1:0-4747 GCA_964422345.1 uncultured Dechloromonas sp. | reverse complement strand
CCACCGTGTCACTGACCAGCACCCGCGGCACGCTCTCCGGGTAAAGCGTACGCACCGTGGTGTCGAGCGTTGCAAACAATTTGTTGGCGACCAGTACTTCGCTACCAGTCAGCGCCCGCATCAGGGTCGATTTGCCGGCATTGGTATAACCCACCAGCGCGACGCTAGCCAAACCCTGACGCTCCTGCCGGCGCGAACGCTGGGTCTTGCGCTCAACTTCCATCGCGTCAATTTCGGCCTGCAAATCGGCAATGCGGTCACGAATCTTGCGGCGATCCAGTTCGGTATGCGACTCACCGCCGCCGCGACCACCCGCACCACTACGCTGCCGCCCCTGCGGCCCGGCCAATTTTGCCGCCTCACGCAAACGCGGTGCCATATAACCCAAGCGGGCGATTTCAACCTGCGCCCGCGCCGCACGCGAACGGGCGTTGCGATGGAAAATTTCGAGGATGACCATGGTCCGGTCCATCACCTCGCAACCGACATCCAGCTCCAGATTGCGCGCCTGCGAAGGCGAAATATCGTGATCAACCAGCACCGCCTCAATTGGCCCCGGCAAGGTCATACCGGCCCAGTCATCACAATCCGGTTCGTTATTTACGAAGCGACTGATTTCATGCCGCTTGCCCACCCCCAGATAACCCGTCGTATCAAAACTCGACCGGTTCTGAACAAAGGTGTGCACCACCTTGAACCCCAGCGTTTTCGCCAGTTCACCCAATTCGCTCAGTGACGCGGCAAACTCCATATCGGTGACATTAGGTAAATGGACAGCCGCAACAATGGCGTAGCGGGGATTCTCTTCGACTTCTCTTAGCATGCGGGAATTGCTTCTATTTGGGACAAAAAGAGATAGTACCCGGCCGACACCGGCCTATCACTTCTTGCGCAACAAAAAGTCGCTGACCGAGCATTTTTAAATGCTACGGTGCACCCGTTAAAAACCCAAAAACCAGTACCCAATTTGCTGTGACCATCCTTCTGAACGAAAATGAAGTTGAGTTTATTGCCATCCGCGCCCAAGGTGCGGGCGGGCAAAACGTCAACAAAGTCTCCAACGCGATCCACCTGCGGTTTGACATTGCCGCCTCCAGCCTGCCGCCCGCCATCAAAGAAAAACTGCTGGCGCTGCGCGATCAACGAATCAGCAGTGACGGCATCGTTGTCATCAAGGCCCAGACACATCGCAGCCTTGAGAGAAACCGCGACGATGCTTTGGTGCGCCTGCGCGAACTGATTGCCTCAGCCGCATTTGTGCCGATCACCCGACGCCCGACCAAGCCGACCCGCGGTTCCCAAAGACGGCGCGTCGACAGCAAGGTCAAACGCGGCCAGATCAAATTGCAACGGAGTAAGGTTGCCGAGTAAAATTAGCAAACACTTATTTATTACAAACAACCGGAGAAACCATGTTCAGACCCGCCCATGATCTGGTGCAAGAAGCCAAAAAATCAGTCCGTGAATGCAACGCCGCCGAAATGCATGAACAGATGTCCGCCCCGAACGCCCTGCTGATTGACGTCCGGGAACCTGACGAATACCGCCAAGGCCATATCTCCGGGGCAATCAACATCCCGCGTGGCATGCTTGAGTTCAAAATTTCAAACGAACCTAGCCTGCAGGATCTCGCCCGACCACTATTGATCTACTGCAAAACCAGCGGTCGCGCCGCCCTCTCTGTCGTCGCCCTGCAAACCATGGGATTCACCAATACCTGTTCGCTGGCCGGCGGGTTTGATGGCTGGGTCGCGGCCGGCCAAGCTGTGAGCAAGCCAAAAGACATCGCCTTTGAGTAAAGACGCGACTTCAGGCAAACACTGGAACGGTAGTGCTGATTACATTTGATTACATGAACACCACACAAGACCGGTAAACGGAATAGTCCCCGCCTCGTTATTTGGGCATATCACCCAACTTACGGAGCACAAAATGTTCGTCAATCAAACCGAGTCCACCTTGTTCATTGCATCGCTGAAACGCGCTGGCATTTCAATTCACAATGAACAAGAAGTCATTGAACGCCTGGCCGAAGCCCGTGAATGGCATTTCGCTTTCTGTACGCTGGTAGCCCAAGGCAAGAGAATTGGCATCTGGTTTGCCGCCACCGCCAAGATCCACACCAAGCAACTGAAGAAACTATTTGCCCAATACCATTTCACAGGCAATGCCGAAGCGGCCTTTGAAGCCAGCCTGCAAAAATAAACTGAATATTTCCCTGTTCAGCGGCAGTCCCGAAAAAAATTTACCGAGAGATAGACTGCTAATTTGAAAAAGAACTAATATCCGAAGAACGCCATCTGTCTAGGTCCGCGGCCTCTTTAGGATACGTAAATGAGTGCGAATGACGCTGCAATAAATCAGCCCATCGAGCTGCGCGATGATCAAATCATCGTCTCTCGGGCTGATCTTGCCGGGCGCATCGTTTACGCCAACACCGACTTTGTTGAGATCAGCGGCTATAGCGAAGCTGAACTCCTTGGGCAGGCACACAATATCGTTCGCCACCCGGAAATGCCGGCTGCAGTATTTGCCGACCTTTGGGCCGACATCTCCGGCGGCCGCCCTTGGGTTGGCGTAATCAAGAATCGTAGCAAGAGTGGTAATTTCTATTGGGTGGAAGCCCACATCTCGCCAATTCAGGAAAACGGCGTCATTACCGGCTACCTCTCCATGCGGCGCAAGGCGAGCGCAACACAGATCACCCTAGCCGAAGCCACTTATGCAGCAATGCGTGAATCTGGAGCAAAGCAATTTGTCTTTAAGCACGGTGCAGCCAGACCTGTGGGCATACTGGCCCAGCTTCGCAACTCATTTAACGACGCGCCGATTGCCCCAAAACTGATACTTTCCTCACTATTTGTTGCCTTAATCGTAATCAGCATACTCGCCTTTTTCCTGGCCAAAAACGTCTCGGAGACACTAGACCAATCGGCCCGTGAGCGGCTCAGACACGATGTGGGTCTGGTACGCACTGCCTTTTCGACGCAACTGGAAAGTATCCGCCATGAAGCCACCGATCACGGGCGAATATTTTTTGAGCGTCTGCACTGGGCACTTGGCGAAAACAGCCTCATTACCCGCTCGACCGTAGAAAGTCTGTTAAATGAGCTAAAAGACAACCAAATGAATCCGACAGAACAATTTCTGCCGGACGCACGCATGGTTGCCACTGTTTTAATTCGGACTGACGCAGGATTTCAACGCGTCATGTCCAACCTGAAAAATGAGTCTGGCGGCTCCGTGCTCGGCACTGTTTTGCCTGCTGACCATCCCGCCATGCCATCTTTGCTCGCCGGAGAATCATCAACCGGGACAGTTCGCCTGTTTGGGCGCACCTACATGACGAATTACCGCCCAATCATCAGCACCAATGGCAAAGTCATTGGCGCCACATTTGTCGGCATCGACCTGCTCAACAGCCTGGCTAGTCTCAAGGAAAAAATACGTGGCCTAAAAGTGGGGAGCACAGGCTACTACTACGTCGCAGACATCACCCCCGGCCCCAGCTTCGGAAATGTGATTCTTCATCCTTACTGGGAAGGCAGGCAACTGCCAGCAATTATCAGCAGCGACGGCAAAAACATATTTGATGAAATGATTCAGCAGAAAGAAGGCGAGCTGGTTTACCCCTGGCAAAACATCGAAGCTGGGGAAACCAGCACACGTCAAAAACTGGTCAGATTTGAAACCATAAATGACCCGAATTGGGTTGTCGCAGGCGGCTCTGCGCTTGAAGAATTTACCGCCCTATCGACGCATCTTGCGTGGTTTTTGGTTCTTGGTGGTTTAGCCATGGCCACGGCAATCTACCTGATTGTGCTTTTGCTGCTCCGCCAACTGATTTTGAAGCCGCTCAACACCGAGGTACTACCGGCATTTCAGGCAATTTCGGCAGGCAATTACACGACCACATTAAAGATTCACGGCAAGGACGAAATTTCTCAAGTCATGCAGGGCTTGGAGTCTTTGCAAAACCGCCTCGCCTTTGAGAGCGGGCTAACCAAGGCGCTCGCTTCAGCCAGAGAACAAGCGCTACATGAAGCTGAAAACCTGTCTCGGACAAGAGCGCAATTCCTGGCCAACATGAGCCACGAGATTCGCACGCCAATGAATGCTGTGATCGGCCTAACTTACCTGCTGCTCAAAGGCGACCTCGGCAAACGTGAACGTGACTATATAAGTCGTATCGAGGGCGCTGGCAAATTGCTGCTCGGCATCGTCAATGACATCCTTGATTTTTCCAAGATCGACGCAGGTGGCATGCACCTTGAGGAAACCGGTTTTCAACTTGACGACATTCTTGAAAATCTCTCGATGATCGTGCACGACCGTATCCACGAGAAAAACCTGTTACTGGAATACGTTGTCGCGCCCAATGTGCCGCAGGCCTTGTGCGGAGACCCGCTACGCTTGTCCCAGATATTGATCAATCTGGTCGGCAATGCGATCAAGTTTACTTCTCAAGGATCAGTGACCATCTTCATTAATGCACAAGACCGCGACGAGAAACATGTCCAGCTCGACTTCTGCATTCAGGACACCGGGATTGGCATGACGCCAGAACAGTCGGCCAAGCTTTTTCAGGCATTTGCCCAAGCCGACAGCTCAGTCACCCGAAAATACGGTGGAACAGGGCTGGGATTAGTGATCTGCAAACGCTTGGTGGAAATGATGGGCGGGCAAATCAAAGTCGATAGTGAACCCGGGGTCGGATCGATATTCAGTTTTAGCATTACCCTGAAAA
>CAYRBE010000189.1:0-4806 GCA_964422345.1 uncultured Dechloromonas sp. | reverse complement strand
CGGTTGAAGTCAAGCGTCGTGGCGATGTGCGTCGTGCCAAGCTGTACTACCTGCGCGAGCGTTCAGGCAAGTCTGCACGGATCAAGGAAAAATTGGTTCGCAAAGCCGTTTAATCGGTTTTTTCGGACAAAAGAAAGGGCGCTTCGGCGCCCTTTTGTTTTTTGGCTTTTTGGTTTTTGCCAAAAAGCCGGTGTGCACCGTAGCATTGCCGGTCAGGCTAGCGTTTTATCCTTTTCAATCAGCGCATAGGCTGAATGATTATGGATTGATTCAAAGTTCTCTGATTCAACGACATAGGCGTCAATCCGGCTTTCGGCATTGAGGCGGGCGGCGACATCGCGCACCATGTCTTCGACGAATTTTGGATTGTCGTAGGCGCGTTCGGTGACGTACTTCTCGTCAGGGCGCTTGAGTAGGCCAAAAAGCTCGCAGGAGGCTTCGTCCTCGACCAACCTGACTAACTCCTCAACCCAGACGAAATCATTCGTCTTGGCGGTCACGGTGACGTGTGAGCGCTGGTTGTGCGCGCCGTACTCGGAGATCTTTTTGGAGCAGGGGCAGAGGCTGGTTACCGGGACAACCACTTTGACCGAGGTGGTGACCTTGCCGCCATTGATGTCGCCAATAAAGGTAACGTCGTAATCCATCAGGCTCTGGACGCCGGATACCGGTGCCGTTTTGTTGATGAAGAACGGAAAATTCATTTCAATGTGGCCGGTTTCGGCTTCAAGCTTGACGACCATATCGCTCAGCATTGCCGGGAAGTTTTCGACCGAAATTTCGCGTTCGTGGCTGTTTAAAATTTCGACAAAACGGGACATGTGTGTCCCTTTGAAATTGTGGGGCAGCCCAACGTACATGTTAAACACGGCGATGGTGTGCTGGATGCCGACTGACTGGTCTTGTACTTTTACAGGGTGGCGGATCGACTTGATGCCGACCTTGTTGATCGCCAGCTGGCGGGTGTCCGCGGTGTTTTGGACGTCCGGGATAATATTGTTTTGCGGGGTCATGTGCTGTTCTTCAGTAAATTATTGTTTATTGGCCCAGGCGCTAATGCTGCGCATGATGCCGTTTTTGTCGAGGCCAAGGTCGGCCAGTAATTGTCCTTGTTCGCCATGATCAATGAAGCGATCAGGTAACCCGAGCCGCAGGACGGGGATGTTGAGACCATTTTCGGCCAGTACCCGCTCGATTTCCGAGCCGGCGCCGCCGATGATTGCGTTCTCTTCGATACTGACTAGCAGGGAATGGTTCCCGGCAAGTTGAATGATTAGTTCAATATCGAGTGGCTTGACGAATCGCATGTTGGCGACGGTGGCATCAAGCTCTTCGCCAGCTGCAAGCGCAGCTGGTACCAGGCTGCCAAAGGCGAGCAGGGCGATTTTTCGGCCATTACGGAGGATTTTTCCTTTGCCGAGTGGCAGGGGCTCAAGGTCCGTGGATGGAATTGCCCCTGTGCCGCTGCCACGTGGGTAACGCACCATGCTCGGGCAATTGAGCTGGAAGGCGGTAGAGAGCATCTGACGGCATTCTGCTTCATCGGCTGGTGCCATGACCACCATATTTGGAATGCAAGTGACAAACGAAATGTCAAAGGTGCCGTGATGGGTCGGCCCATCAGCCCCGACTAGGCCGCCGCGATCTACCGCAAATACGACCGGCAGATTCTGCAAGGCGACATCGTGGATCAGTTGGTCGTAGGCGCGCTGGAGGAAGGTCGAGTAAATGGCTACAACGGGCTTTAAACCCTCACAGGCAAGCCCGGCGGCGAATGTGACGGCATGCTGTTCAGCAATGCCTACGTCGAAATATTGATCCGGGTGCTCGTTGGCAAAGCGCACCATGCCAGAGCCTTCGGCCATTGCAGGCGTAATGGCGACCAAGCGGGAGTCGGCTTTCGCCATATCGCACAGCCAGTCACCGAAGACCTGGGTGTAGGTTAGTCGCTTGGCCTTGCCGGCCTTGATGCCTTCATCCGGCGAAAACTGAGCGACGCCGTGGTAGAGAATGGGGTCGGCTTCGGCCAGTTTATAACCCTGACCTTTTTTGGTGATCACGTGGAGAAATTTCGGTCCTTTGAGCTGGCGCAGGTTTTCCAGTGTGGGGATCAGGGCGTCGAGGTCGTGGCCATCAATCGGCCCGTAGTAATGGAAACCGAACTCTTCAAACAGGGTGCCGGGGGCAATCATGCCCTTGACGTGTTCTTCGGCACGGCGGGCCAGCTCCAGTAGCGGCGGGGCAAAACCCAGCATGTTGCGGGCGCCGTCGCGGGCGGCGTTGAAGGTCTTGCCGGACATTAAACGGGTCAGGATGTTGTTGAGCGCGCCGACTGGGGGCGAGATCGACATTTCATTGTCGTTCAAAATAACCAGCATGTCGGCATCGGCCACGCCTGCGTTGTTCATGGCCTCGAAGGCCATTCCGGCTGACATCGCGCCATCGCCGATGATGGCAATGGCCTTGCGGTCTTCACCCTTGTGCTTGGCAGCGAGTGCCATGCCTAGCGCGGCCGAAATCGAAGTTGATGAGTGGCCAACACCAAAGGTGTCGTAGGGGCTTTCACAACGCTTGGGGAAGCCGGAAACGCCGCCCTGCATGCGTAAATGGCTCATGCCGTCGCGGCGGCCGGTCAGAATTTTGTGGGCGTAGCATTGATGACCCACATCCCAGACCAGTCGGTCTTCCGGTGTGTTGAAAACGGCGTGCAGGGCAATGGTCAGCTCTACCGTGCCGAGGTTGGAAGAGAGGTGGCCGCCAGTTTTCGAAACGGAGTCAATCAGGAAAGCGCGCAGTTCAATAGCCAGTTGTGGCAATTGCTTGGGGTCCAGACGGCGCAAATCAGCCGGGCTGTTAATGGTGTCAAGCAAGGGGGATGCGCTCATTTCGGAATTCAAAATTGCCGGTGACAGATGAAGTCAGCAAGCTGGGTGAGGCGGGAGGCTCTTGCACCAAAACAGGCGAGGGGCTCTAGGGCGTCACGACGTAATTGTTCGGCGTAGGCGCGGGCGGTATCAAGGCCGAGCAGGCTGACGTAGGTGGGTTTGTCGGCTGCATCATCCTTGCCGGCGGTCTTGCCGAGGGTGGCTGTGCTTGCTGTGCAGTCGAGAATGTCATCGACAACCTGGAATAGCAGGCCGGCGCGTTTGGCAAAGCGGTCGATATTTTGTCTTTCTTCAGCCGTTAATGCATCACCGGTGAGCGCGCCGAGTAGAACGGCGGCGCGAATCAGGGCGCCGGTTTTTAGCGCGTGCATCAGTTCAAGCTCAGGCTGGTTCAGTGTTTTGCCTACGGAGGCGAGATCAATTGCCTGGCCGCCAGCCATACCGCGTGAACCACTGGCATGCGCGAGCAGGGTGATCATTTCAAGCTGGCGATCCGGGCTTGATATTGACTGGCTGGCGAGTAGCTCAAAGGCCATTGTTTGCAGGCTGTCGCCAACCAGCAGGGCGGTTGCTTCGTCAAATTCAATATGGCAGGTCGGGCGACCGCGCCGTAGTGCGTCGTTGTCCATGCTCGGCAGGTCATCATGAACCAGCGAGTAGGTGTGAATCATCTCGACCGCACAGGCGACGATATCGAGCTTTTCGGGCGCGGCATTAGTCAGTTCGCCGGCGGCGAAGACGAGTAGCGGGCGTACCCGTTTGCCGCCACCTAGCGTAGCGTAGCGCATGGCCTCATGCAGGCGCGCCGGAATGTTTTCCGCTCCCGGCAAGTGCTGGCCAAGCGCTGTTTCAATGCGGGTTTGAGTTGCACTCATCCATTCCGCGAAAGGCGTGATGCTCACTGCGCCTCCAGCGTGTTGCGGTCAACGTGGCTTATTTCACCATTTTCGAGAATGCGAATCTGTGTTTCGGCATCGGATAATTTTGATTGGCAGTGCTTCATCAGGTCTATGCCGCGGCGATAGGCTGTGATTGTGGCATCAAGTTCAAGCTTGCCATTTTCCATGCTGGAGACAATGTTTTCGAGGTCAGCCAAGGCTGTCTCAAATTTCATGTCATTGATGGGGGTTTGATCCATGTCGACGGGTGTTCTGGGAAACACGCGAAAATACTCCATCAGGGGGCTTCAGGTCAAATCGACAGCGGGGTAAAATGCTTCCTTTTACCCGCTGGAGGCACGTAATGTCTGACGTGGCGACTTTGTCCCGTTTGGCCCCAGCAGTTTCCCAACTGCCGGTGGACTGGTATTTCGACGAAAAGATTTTTGAGCTGGAGAAAAAGCTCATCTTTGATGCCGGTGCGGGTTATGTTGGCCATCAGCTTATGGTGCCGGATGCGGGTAACTATCGTTCGCTGGAGTGGAAGGATCACGGCCAGATGCTGCTTAATGGCGGAAGTGAGGGGCCAAATGCAGGTAACTGGCAGATGTCGAATGTCTGCCGTCACCGTCAGGCGATCATGTTGCAGGGTTCTGGCACTTTGCAGGGCAATATTGTTTGCCCGATTCATCGCTGGACTTACGACACCGCAGGTGAGTTGATCGGCGCGCCGCATTTTCCACAGAATCCCTGTCTGAACCTCAACAAGGCCAAACTGGAAAACTGGAATGGCCTGCTTTTCAAAGGGCCACGCTCGGCAAATGCCGATCTGGCCGGGATGAAAGTTGCCCCGGAGCTGGATTTCACTGGCTACAAGCTCGACCACGTTGAGATGCACGAGTGCAATTACAACTGGAAAACCTTCATCGAGGTTTATCTTGAGGACTACCACGTTGCGCCCTACCACCCGGGGCTGGGCAATTTTGTCACCTGCGACGACCTGACCTGGCAGTTCGGCGACTGGTATTCGGTGCAGCGGGTCG
>CAYRBE010000188.1:0-4871 GCA_964422345.1 uncultured Dechloromonas sp. | reverse complement strand
AGCACGCATTTCATGTGGCGATTGGCGTACCCCGAGCGCAAGCTTATGCTGAGGCTGATCACGTTTTGCAGCGCAGCCTAGCATTATTTTGCCTAATCACGTTCGTCGTCATGGGTAGCGCACGGATCTTTGGCAATTCGCTCATCATCAAGGAAATACAGCGTTTGATGATGGCATCGCGCGAAATCGCCTCGGGAAATCTAAGCACCCGCATGGATGCGCGTCGCACTGACGAAATCGGTCAATTGGGGATGGCTTTTAATGAAATGGCTGCTGCACTCGAAGGCAATGCTAAAGACGCATTAGCGCGCGAAGATGCACTGGCTAAGGCTAACAGCAGGCTGGAAAAGCTCTCCACAACTGATGGACTGACCGGGTTGTGGAACCGCGCCCACATCAACCACGTGCTGGAACAAGAACTAAACAGCCATCTACGCCATGGCAATCCTTGTTCCCTAATCATGATCGATGTCGACTACTTTAAAGTCGTTAATGATACTCATGGGCATCAGCTTGGCGACAGTGTTCTGATTGAGTTCGCCAAACTTCTTAGTGATGGCACCCGTGTAACTGATGCCGTTGGTCGTTGGGGTGGGGAAGAGTTTATTGTTGTATGTCCAGATACTGATATCACTGCCGCCGTTGCGCTTGCAGAAAAGTTGCGGAAACTCGTCGAGAGCCATGTATTCCCTGTAGTTGGCAGCAAGACGGGAAGTTTTGGCGTCGCATCTTTCTGTGCCAGTGATGAATTCGATACAGCAGTCTCGCGCGCCGATGCAGCGCTTTATCGAGCCAAGCGCAATGGGCGTAACAAAGTCGAAATTGGGACATGAGCGGACCTCTGGTGCCAGATACAAGATCGCTCCCCTTCTTCAGGTCTAACGCAAGCCTGTTCGTCCTCGTTGCGCTGGCCAATATTTTTGTCTTCTTGCTGTTGGGATTCACCAGTTACGCTAACTATAAGCAGGTCAGAGAAACCGCCGCGAACAAAACACGGAGTCTCAATTCGCTGTTGGCTGGAAACGTCACCGGAGAGTTTGATCTGATCAAGTTGGGCCTCGAGGTCTGCGCAGCCCAGATCACCCGTCTGCGCAGGGAGAGCCCAAGAGACACATCTGCCGAGAGTGAAGTGCTGAATTTTTCCCGGCAACGACTCCCTATGCTTGAGAACATGGTCGTTACCGACGCGAACGGTAATATCTTGCACAGCACTAACTATCCGACGCAAAAAATCAACATTGCTGATCGTAAGTACTTCATGACCCTGCGCGATAGTTCACAACAAGGTCTAATAATTTCTGAACCAATCGCAGGGCGGCTTTCCGGTAAACCGGTATTGATTATTGCGCTTCCAATTATCCGAAAAAATGGAAACTTCGATGGCGTTGTATTTGCAGCGATAGCCATCGAATGGTTTATAGAGAAGTTTGGAGCTGTTGATGCAGGGCAAGATGGTGCAGTGGTCCTTCGTGGTGATGCAAGTCGGAATTTTGATCTTTTAGCGCGCTACCGGCCTACGGGAAATATCGGCGAAACTGCTGTATCAGATCGATTTAAGGCAATGATTGCCGCCAACCCGGCACGAGGCACCTATGAGGCTAATGCAGGTAACGACAAGATTCATCGGATGTTTTCCTATCAACAACTGGAAGGCTATCCGCTGATCACCTTGGTTGGCCTATCAACGGAAGCTTACATGGCCGAGTGGTATAGCCAAGCCACCAAAATGCTGGCTTTGGCTCTGGCCTTTGCTTTAACTACCAGTCTAGGCGCTTGGGTAATCATCGGAGCTTGGCGATCACGCATTGCGGCTGAACAAGAAGTCACCATACATAAACAGATCGAAAAAATTCAGGGAGAGAACCTCAGGCAGTTGGAAGAAGCTCGTGATATCGCTGAACAGGCAAATCAGAGCAAATCCCGATTTCTCGCTGCCGCGAGCCATGATTTGCGGCAGCCAATGCATGCCATCAGCCTGTTCACGTACTCGCTCAGCAGAACCGATCTCAGCGCAGAACAACAAAATATCATCCATTACCTCAAGGAATCGACAGATGCACTTGGCGAGCTTCTAGATGCGCTTTTGGACATATCTAAACTTGACGCAGGAGCAGTCAAACTGACCCCTGAGGCCATACCGCTAGATGCACTGGCTAGCAAGATCGAAACTGGTTTTTCCGCATTGGTCACAGCGAAATCACTTCGCTTCAAGCTCGGCCTCCCATTTGGCAACATGGTAGTGATCACAGATAGCCAGCTGGTCATGCGCTTGCTTGGCAATCTCATCGACAATGCCATCAAATATACCGAACAGGGCGGTATTCTGGTGGCAATCCGCCGCCGTGGAAATCACGCGCTTGTTCAGGTTTGGGATACCGGAATCGGCATTTCTGAAGAACACGTTGGTATCATTTTTGATGAATACGTACAGATTGGTAATTCTGAACGCGACAGAACGAAGGGATTAGGCCTTGGACTGGCAATCGCCAAACGTATTGCAAAACTACTGGGAACAGTACTTGTTTGTCGTTCCCAGCCGGGCAAAGGCAGCGTCTTTGAGTTTTCCCTCCCATTGGCCACCAGCGCAGATAAAACAGCGCCGACCCAAATCAACTTGTCTGCAGAATGCTACGAAGCCAAACTTGCCGGCCGTCACTTCGTCTTAATTGAGGATGACTTGATAGTAGGCGCAGCCACCAAGTTGGCTCTTGAGTCGTATGGCATAATCGTTACCCAATACACAACTGCAGAGGAAGTGCTGGAAGATTCGGCGATCACCCATGCCGACTTTTACATTTCTGACCTCCGACTTCCCGGAATGAGCGGATTCGAACTTCTTGATGCCATTCAGCAGCGCTCAGCAACACCGATCAAGGCTTTGATTCTGACTGGGGATACCTCAGCCGAGCGGATTGCTGAAATGCAGTCTGCAGGTTGGCCGGTGCTATTTAAACCTGTTTCTTTATCAAAACTCGTATCGGCAATTGAGTCGCAAGACAGTTTAAATTCTGCCGCCCCCTAAAGATGCTTATCTTCGCTAGCAAATGGCTGCTTTCGGCTTTTCCACTGACCGGATTAGGGTCGTTAGTACGCGTTCAAGAAACTCGAAACCGGATGTTCGACACAGTCGCTAACCACCGACCAACCGTCGTAACCCCACCAGCCCCACCGGCGCCTCCGCCCGCCACGGCACCAGCGCACAACGCGTTGCCAGTTCTTCAGCAACGCGCCGGATAAACGGCACTTCGTATTCACCACGTTGCGTCAGCAGCGGGTCGTCGGTGCCGCTGGCGAGCAAGCTTTGATCGATCACCCAGGCAAACGGCTTGATACCGGCGCGGGCCAGATCGCCCTGCAGGCGTTCGGCTTCGTGCACCGGCGTGGCCTCAGGCAGGGTAACGATGATGACGCGGGTGAAGTCCGGGTCGCGCAGGCGCGGAAGCAGCTCGGTGACCGCTTCCGGCATTTCGCCGCGCGTGCGCAGCACTTCGCGGTGATAGGCCTCGGCAGCATCGAGCAGCAGGATGGTGTGGCCGGTGGGCGCGGTGTCGAGCACGACGAAACCATCCCGACCACGATCAACCTCGCGGGCGAAGGCACGGAAGACGGCGATCTCTTCGGTGCAGGGCGAGCGCAGGTCTTCCTCCAGCAGCGCCCGACCGGCAGCATCGAGATTGGGCGCGGCCTTGCCCAGCACCTCGGCGGTGTATTCGGCCACTTCCTTTTCCGGGTCGATGCGGCCGACAGTCAGGTGTGGCAATGCTGCACCCACCGTTGTCGCCACGTGCGCAGCGGGGTCAGTGGTGGAGAGGTGTACGGCGCAACCGCGATCGGCCAACGCAACCGCAATGGCCGCGGCCACGGTGGTCTTGCCAACGCCGCCCTTGCCCATGGTCATGATCACGCCCTGGCCTGCGGCGGCAATGGTTTCGATCAGTGGCGCCAGCCCGGCCGGCAAGTTCGGCATCGGGGTTGAATGCTTGGCTCCCGGTGCGGCCACCCCGATAGTTTCCGGGTGCGCCATCAAGCGCAATGATTCCAGCCCGACGGTGCCGCGCGGCAGGAATGGCGTGACCGAATGGCCCAGCGAGCGCAGGCCGGGCGCCATGCCGGCCAGTGCGTCGTCACCACGCCGCTGCATGGCATCGGCGATGGCATCGCCGGCTTGCGCAGGAATAAAGCGACCATTGAGCGCGAGGTGCAGGTTGCTGACGCCGAGTTCGGCCAGCTCGCCGCGCGTGCGCTCGGCTTCGCGCAGCGAGGCGACATCGGGGCGGGCGACGAGAACGACAGTGGTGCGGGCCGGATCGGAAAGCTGCGCCACAGTGGCCGCATACAGCGCCTTCTGTTTTTCCAGCCCGGCCAGCGGGCCGAGGCAGGAGGCGCCGCCGGAAGAGGCGTCGATGAACTCGCTCCATGCCGAGGGCAGCGTCAGCAGGCGCAGCGTGTGGCCGGTGGGCGCGGTGTCGAAGATGACATGATCGAACTTCGCTGTGGTTTCGGGCAGGCCGAGCAGTTTGGAGAACTCGTCGAAGGCAGCGATCTCGACCGTGCAGGCCCCGGAGAACTGTTCCTCCATGCTCTGGATGGCCGCCGCCGGCAGGATGCCGCGATAGGGGGCGACCATGCGCTCGCGGTAGTCATGTGCTGCAGCTTCGGGGTCGATGTTCAGCGCAAACAGACCGGGCGCATCCGGCACAGCGGTCGGTGTCTGGCACAGCGCCACCCCCAGCACTTCATCCAGATTGGAGGCCGGGTCGGTGCTGACGATCAGCACCTGCTTGCCGGCTTCGGCGAGCATCAGGCCGGTGGCACAGGAAAGCGAAGTCTTGCCGACGCCGCCCTTTCCGGTGAAGAAGAGGTGGCGGGTG
>CAYRBE010000187.1:0-4887 GCA_964422345.1 uncultured Dechloromonas sp. | reverse complement strand
TCATAGATTCTTCATGGAGTCATGGTTTCGCGAAGAATACCGGATTGCTGAAGTTCTGGCTCCGGAAAAGCAAAATCGCCACGATGAACATAGGGCCTGCATGTGTGCCACGTTGCTGCGGCCAGCCGAACTACGCCTTTGCCGTGTGCTCGCAATCCTCCCAAGGCTGCACATTGCATCCACAGTGAGGCACCACGACAGCTGGCCCGGTGATGACTCCTGCGCCCTGCTCTATTTGAGCCTTCCCGGATTGCCTTGTACCGCCACTGCTCGAACCTTCCCTTGTAGCCTTCAGGTCTGAAATCCACCGCGAGAAAAGGGTGAGATCTGATACATCCTTGATGTACCAAATCTTCTTCGCGGCATCCCAGCGTGCTCCGAGTGCCTTGGCAGTGTCCTTCTCGGCGTACGGGACTCTCAAATCTATTCTCATGGGTGAATTATCAGCCTCATGCAGCGGCTTCGTCACGGTGGCCTGCCTAATCCGGTCGTGTCCCATTACGAGGTGGCATACTCCGCCTACTGACAGCCGTCTTGCACGTTTACTGTCACGCAAAACGAGGGAGGGGTCTCCAATGAACGAACCGCTAGAGAAGGCTCTGATTAAGGCTCGCGAGAAGCTGTTGTCAAGCGTGATGAATGAGGCTCAAGTGTCGCAAGGCCCGGTCCGCTCAACTCTTCGGGCCTTGGGCTGGGATACGTTCGATGTAGATAACCTCGGTACAGCAGTCGGCATCGCGTTCCGTGAATATCCTACTTATACCGACTCCGCCAACGACGCAGTGTTCGTCAGTCAGGCGGCCGTGTGCGTCATTGAAGCCAAGAAAGACAGTCTTCGCGTGGCCAAGGAAATGACAACGCCAATGTCGTCAATAGACATATTTGCGACCGACTTTGGCTAGTTGATTTGTGTCCAACACCGTCAATTTTTATAACCACAACGCCGCATCTTTCTTTGCGGACACGGTAGCCGTTGAAATGTCGGAGATACATGCTCGGTTCCTGAGTCACGTTCCGCATGGTGGTCTGATTTTGGACGCGGGATGTGGTTCCGGACGCGATAGCAAGGCTTTCTTCACGCTTGGTTACCGGGTGTCAGCGTTTGATGCGTCCCCTGCGCTTGCCCAACTAGCGTCTGACCTGATCGGGCAACCTGTGGCAATCAGAACATTTGATCAAGTTGACGAGATCGCCTGCTATGACGGAATCTGGGCATGCGCCAGTTTGTTGCATCTGCCGCCGACAGCATTACCCGAGACTTTGGGTCGTTTATGGACCGCCCTCAAGCCCGGTGGTGTTTTCTATCTCAGCTTCAAGCTGGGCGATGGAGAGCGCGAAAGCAATGGACGCCATTTCACTGATGCTACGCAAGCACGTCTGCAGGAATGGCCGCCCGAGCTAGCGGATGCTGGTTCGCTGGAATGTTGGATCACCCAAGACCAGCGCCCAGACCGCACAGAGAACTGGCTGAATGCATTGATTCACTGTAGTACACGAGTGCCGGCCAAACTAATTACAGGTGGGCGAGATCATCCGTTTTTGCCGCAACTATGTGCATCGATCGCGCACGCCGATGAGATCGACTTCACGGTCGCGTTCGTTAAAACTTCTGGTCTACGCCTGTTGTTGCCCGATCTGCATTTGGCATTGACACGTGATTCAGGCGGTGTCTGTACCCGACCCAAGGCGCGTATCCGCGTCCTCACCAGTGACTACCTCGACGTCACCGATCCGGACGCGTTACGTTTGCTGCTTCTGTTGCAGGAGCAGGGTGCGCAGGTCCGGGTGTTTGAGACCGCAGTGAGCAGCTTTCACATGAAGGCCTACCTTTTTGCCCGTTTTACGGACAGCCGTCAATTGCATGGCACTGCATTCATTGGGTCGAGCAACATCAGTCGCCAGGCCCTCACCCATGGACTCGAGTGGAACTATCGGGTTGATTACCCGGCTGATGATGGTTTTCTGGAAGCTCGCAACCGGTTTGAATCGGTTTTCCATGACGCTCGCACCCGTCCCTTGCACGATGCGTGGATCGATGCGTACGAGGCGCGGCGCGTGCCTCCGCCACGCGTTGTCTCACCCGGGAGTGATGAAGCTGAAGCGCCGCCGAATCCAACTCCGATTCAAGTTGCAGCGCTGCAAGCCTTGACGCAAACGCGAAAGGACGGCTACAAGCGTGGCTTGGTCGTTTTGGCCACCGGTTTGGGTAAGACCTGGCTAGCGGCTTTTGATGCGCAACAAATGGGCTCTCGCCGCGTACTATTTGTTGCACATCGCGAAGAAATTTTGAACCAGGCGGCAGAGACATTTTTGCGTATTCGACCTCGCGCAAGAGTGGGCTATTTCATGGGACAGGTACGCGACACCCAGGTCGATATCCTTTGCGCCTCAGTGCAGACACTGGGGCGCGCGGCGCATTTGTCGCGCTTTGCTCCCCAGCATTTTGATTACATTGTCATTGACGAGTTTCACCATGCTGCAGCGCCTACTTATCGTGCCTTGCTTCGGTATTTTGCACCGCAGTTTTTGATTGGCCTAACAGCGACACCGGACCGAACCGACCAGTCCAATATCCTGAGCCTTTGTGATGACAACCTGGTCTACACATGCGATCTATTTGCCGGCGTGACTGCCGGACTGCTAGCGCCGTTTCATTACTATGGGATCTGGGACGAATCGGTCAACTATAAGGAAATACCTTGGCGCAATGGTCGGTTTGACCCCGAACTACTGTCCAACAAGCTTGCCACCCTGGCACGCGCACGTCACGCTGCGAAACTATGGCGCGAAAGGGCGCAGAGCCGAACACTGGCATTTTGTGTTTCCGTGCGCCACGCCGACTACATGGCCGCTGAGTTTTGCCGGGCAGGAGTCGCGGCTGCAGCGGTTCACTCCAGTTCTGAAATGAGTCGTGGCGATGCGCTGACGCGGCTAGCAGATGGGCGACTGCAAGTTATCTTTTCGGTAGATTTGTTCAGTGAAGGTGTTGACTTGCCTGCCATTGACACTGTGCTAATGCTGCGCCCGACCGAGTCGAAGATTCTATTTTTGCAGCAGCTCGGGCGTGGTCTGCGCCTGGCGGCGGGCAAAGAGAAACTGGTCGTTCTGGACTTTATTGGAAATCACCATAGTTTCTTGCACAAACCTCAAGCGCTAGCGCAGGCTGGCGCTACTTATCGAGACTTGGCGACGTTTGCCCGCAAGGTCGAGGCACAGCAACTGGCCCTGCCACCTGGCTGCTTTGTCAACTACGACATAGCACTTATCGAGTTTCTCAAATCGTTGGATTCGGACGGTGCAGCGCAGGATTTTGAAGCCTTGCGGGACGCGCTGGGCCGGCGCCCGACGTTAGCTGAGTTTTACCGCTCCGGCGCCAACGTCACGCGGGTACGTCAGCAATACGGCAACTGGTTTGCCTTCGTGCGCACCATGAACGAGTTGAGTGAACCCGAGATGGTCGCCGCCACGACATTCCAGCGTTTGCTTCGTGAACTTGAAACAACAGCCATGACACGAAGCTACAAAATGGTGTTGATCGAGGCCTTCCAGGAACTGGACGGTTGGCGTTCGCCGCCATCATTGGCGGAGTTGGCTGCACGCTCCTGGCAAGTCATGCAACGCCGGCGACCTTTGCTCTCAGACCTGCCGGATACGATGCTCGACACTGTGAACGGTACATCCGATGTCTGGCAGCGTTATTGGCGAGAAAACCCGATTAATGCCTGGATTGGAGGCAACGCTCGCAAAGCGGCGCAGACGTATTTTGAGACTGATAACGGGCAGTTCAAAGCGAGCTTTCCAGTTGACGACGCAAACGTCGATGTTCTGGCGACCCTGGTGCAGGAACTGATCGATTACCGCTTGGCGTCCTACGAAGCTCACAAGGCCTCCCGCGCTGACAGCAGCAGCAACGTCATTCCGTTTCCACAAAAGAAGGCTTCTCGCACCGAAGTACCGTACTTTCCCAACCTCAAAATCGCATGTGGTCATTTTCGGACTGGCTCTAGCGACGCGACGGAACATCGGAGCGTGGGTGAGGCCTACGGGCGGATCGATCCGGCCCGCCATTTCATCGCCCGTGCCACGGGTAACTCGATGAGCGGTGGTAAGAACCCTATTGGCGACGGCGACTACCTGCTTCTCGAACTTGTGAGTCCGACCAATGCCGGCTCCATTACAGGTAGCGTCATGGCGATTGAGAGGCAGGACGATTCTGGTGACAACCAGTATCTACTTCGAGTCGTCACCAAAAGACCGGATGGAATGCACATTTTGAAGGCCAACAACCCGGAGTACGAGGACATCGTAGCCACGGATGGAATGCGCACGCTGGCTCGACTCAAGGCGGTAATCGATCCACTCGAGATCGAGGTCGGACAGAGCTTCATGCGCGAAGACATTCCGGCGCTATTCGGTGAGCAGTTCAATCAGGGTAATTGGCACAGTGGTCATATCGTATTGCCAGATCAAAAGGCCCAAATTCTGCTGGTGACCTTGAACAAGCAAGGGAAGGTCGAAGAACAGCGATACCTGGACCATTGGATCGATGAGAACCGTTTTCACTGGCAGAGTCAAAGCGCCACGACGCCGCAAAGCAGTAGGGGTCGGCAGGTGATCGAGCACGAGAAACTGGGTCTTGCCATCCATTTGTTTGTACGGGAGCACAAGTTGCAGGCCGGTAAAGCGGCGCCGTTTGTTTATCACGGTCAGGTTCATTACCAAAGTCACACTGGTAGCGCGCCCATGAGCGTCGTGTTCGAGGTTGGCGCGTAAGCGTCTGTTTGGGCCTACGACAAGCGCCCGCTACGAAGGTCAACTGCTTCCCAGAGCGCACCCCAAGACCTGCTAGAATTCGCGCTGGTGAAAAACGGGATCGACCCCGTCCGA
>CAYRBE010000186.1:3063-4905 GCA_964422345.1 uncultured Dechloromonas sp. | reverse complement strand
CTCCTGCTTCCATCGCAACCGGCCCGCCGAGCAAATGCATCCAGCGGTTTTCCCGTGCGCCGGGTAAACGCGGCATTTCAACGACCAACGCTCCGGCATCACGTTCGGCCAGTTCTTCAAGGAAGGCTTCAACCGAAGAAATGTCGGCAAATTTATGCAAACGCTCGCAGTTGAGTCGCAACTCGCCGGCAGTTTGCGGACCACGCAAAAGCAACACCGTCAGCAGAGCAGATGCCTGTGTCGGAATACCCAGTCCCTTTTCAATATGATGCCCAAAACGCACCACCCGGCTACCACTCACTTCGGACACCAGTCCCAGTTCTTTAAGGCCATCAATCGCCTGCAGAATTTCCGCCTCAGCTACTTCCATCACCGGATTGCGGCTGGTTTTCTGGTTACATCCGGCCATTAAGGTATTCAGCGACAAAGGATAGGTGTCCGGTACCGTGCGCTGCTTTTCAACAAGTGTGCCGAGCACACGGGCTTCCAACGCTGAGAGCAAAGGTATTTCGTAAGACATGAAGAATTCCTGAAATGAAACGTTGCGGCAATCGCCACCAAAACATCACTATGCTGCAAAAATTGTCATGATTTGAGTAACTGACTATTAAGCCATACCTCAGCTTCCTCAAAACTGGAACTTGGCTGATACGACACCCGCTGACTGGCTCGCTCAGCAAGCGGACTAACCAGCAAACTGTGGAAAGAGGTGGGCAAGATATCGGTCGCAGCAACCATGCCGTGCCTTACACCATCTTCAAAAAACTCCCACCACTTCTCAAAAGCCTCTGAAGTCGCGCCATTCCACTGGCGTGCATCACTCAACAATCCCCACGGAGCGGTACCGCGCGCAAGCCAAATGGCCCGTGCATCACGGTGAAGATTTTGAGCCGCGACCTCATTCCAGTCACCTTCATAACTTGCAATAAGGATATCGCCCTGCCAACGCAAGCTATAGCGGCCGTGTTGTGCCCATTTCATCTCATGGTCTCCTCTTTGATTCTCCGCTCACAGAATATCAAGACAATACGGTCTTAGTAGGCAACCACGCACGATAAAGCTTGAGCGCCACGTGCGCATCGTTAGCGGCGTATAACAACTGGCGTTCAGCCAGATTCGGGTTCGCCCAGTTACTCGTTCCCACTTTTTTGGACTTCTGAAATTTTTGACCAAAGAAATGCGCCACGGCTACTTTAGCCCCGACCGTACCGCGATGACCGGGGCCGCGCAGGACTTCACCCAGATCCAGCACATTTTTAAGCTCAATACCGAGACGTGTTTTCAGCGCGCTGCGGTCATTACCCAAGCCAAAACCAATTTTGAGCAGAGTGGGTGACTCCAGGATGGTTTTGAGTACGCTGCTCTGAATCAAACGCGCCACTGGAAACAGATAGGCATGGGTATCGGTCGCCAGTTGGACAAGATGCGGCCCGGTCGATACCTCGCCTTTGTTGAAGGTCGGCTTCGACTCGGTATCAAAACCAATCGCATCCCCCGCCATCAAGGCGGCCAATGCGACTTCGGCCAGCGCATCTGAAGTCACCAGACAAATCCGGTCCAGCCCAAGACCTTCATACAAGGGCAGATCGGCTTCAGCCAGTTGCGCCCGGCTCAGAGTGACTTCGGTCACACCAGCCGATCGCGCAGCCACTCGCCGATTTCCTCAATTTCTTCGAGGCAGATCGAATGTGGCAAGGGATAAACATACCAGGCGACCGTGTAGTCGTTCTCTTTCAGGAATTCAAAAGCCCGCAGACCGAGCTCAGGGGAAACCACATCATCCTCGCTGCCGTGGCCGACAAAGAATTCCAGCGCCCGATTGGCTGGTGACAATTCGCGGGT
>CAYRBE010000186.1:0-2963 GCA_964422345.1 uncultured Dechloromonas sp. | reverse complement strand
CCCCAGTTCGGGCACCACTGGCTCAAAGTCGGAGCCATCCGCCCCCAGCCCATGCAGCCAGATCACCGAATATTTCGGATCAGGTTTGGTTTCAATCTCGATTGCTGACAACAGATTTTCCACAGGTGTTTCCTCGGATTTGGCAGGGGATGCCGGAAAGAGTACATCGGTAAAGCCAAAATGCGACATGTCACGCATCCGCATCGGGTAGAGGGTGCCGATCAGATGATCGCATTCGTGCTGCACCACGCGGGCGTGAAAGCCATCGACCACACGATCAATCGGCTGGCCGGCAGGATCGTAGCCCTGATAGCGGATACGGGTGTAACGCGGCACCTCGCCACGCATGCCGGGCACCGAAAGGCAGCCCTCCCAGCCGAGTTCTTCGACTTCATCAAGCGGCGTAATCAAGGGATTGATCAGTATGGTTTGCGGCACAGCCTCAGCAGTCGGGTAACGCTCGCTCTCTTCAAACCCGAAGATCACAACTTGCAAGCTGACGCCGATCTGCGGCGCGGCCAAACCCACGCCACCAGCCGCTTCCATGGTCTCAAACATGTCTGCAATCAGCTCATGCAAGGCCGGGGTAGTAAAATCAGTGACCAGCCGGGCACGCTCAAGCAAACGCGGATCACCCATGCGAAGGATGGTTCTGACAGCCATCGTTGTATCCTTGATGTTTTAATGATGAGCAAGTTTATGGGAAAACGCACTCACCAAGGCATTTTTAGCCGACTGAAAAGCTGGCTGATCAGCAAACCCGAGCCACTTTCGGACATTGATCAAGCCCGGCAGCTGATTGCTGCGATTGATCGTGGCGGTATCCCACTCAACCCCGCCAAGGTTAATGCAATTGCCCGCAACCTCGGGCTGGAAGTGTCACGCAGTGCGCCGCTTGAGCAAACCATAGACCGCATCCGGCTGGCTCTAGCACGCGCCTGAATCCTCACTTGCCCATCGTATCCAGATAACGCTTGCAGGCTTCGCGCAAAAAACTCATCTGGCCCTTGAAATTGCGACAGCCCTTGCACATCGCAAGATGCACTTCGAGCTGCATTTTTTCCGGCAGGTCCAATTTCCTGTCCTGAGCCTCGGATAAAAGACGGGTTGCCTCCTTGCAACTCAACATGCTTGCTCTCCCGCTGAAAACCAGCCGTTTTCGAGACAACGGCGCAAGCCATTGCGCGCCCGGTGCAGAATCACATTGCAATTGCTGGTTGTAATACTCAATTGTTCACACACCTCGGTAGTTTCAAACTCCAGAAACTCCCGCATCATGAAAACACGCGCCGTATTTTCCGGCAAATGCTTCAAACAGGCGTCAAACACCTCAAAAAAGCGCTGTTGACGCAGGGTTTCTTCCGGATTCCCCCAACCGGCCGGGCGATTGTCCGGCGCCCAGTGGGCATTAGCCTTGAATAAAGACTCAAAAGCCTCGTCCATGCTCTCTTCCTCACTGGAGAACGCAGAAATATTCGTGGTCCGGCTCTGCTGACGAATCTGATCGACGATCTTGTTCTTCAAAATAGCGAACACCCAGGTTTTCAAGGCTGAACGCCCGGCAAACTCCTTAGCGCTATTCAGTGCCGCTGCCAAAGCTTCCTGTACGACATCCTCAGCCAGCGCATCATCGCGCAACTGCAACTGGGCAAACTTGATCATGTCGCGCCGGATTTCGGCCAGATCAGCGTTATCCATCATACCAACAAGGCCCTCGCCGATTCTCTGACCAATCGGCTGATCAACTCACCATCGGCAATCGGCTCCAGATCCTTGGGACTAGCTTTGCGGCCAGTAAATTGGCTAAGCAGTTTGCCTTCTTCCGCCATGACCACGTACTCACCGGTGCAACTCCGGCAATAAACGCTATCCCCAGCCTGTTGGCCCTTGCGCAAAACCAGCGTTGGCCCGCACATGAAGCACTCATGCAGGGGAATACCTTCATCGCTATGGCCAACAATGTGGTGAAGATCACCCTGATGGCCCAGCTTCAAGAAACGTTCGCCGTATTCACGGTCAAACTGGGTGTCGAGGTTCTCCCCGATAATTGCCAAGGCCTTTTCTATCGGCATTCCCTTGCGATAGGGGCGGGTGCTGGTCATCGCATCAAAAGCGTCGCACACGCCAACGATTCGGCCATCTAGCGGAATATCGCTGCCCGACAAACCAAGCGGGTAACCCTTGCCGTTTGGCGTCTCATGGTGAGCACGAATCGCTGCTTCAGCCAGTTGCGCCAAAGGATGGCCCGAAAGCATGCGCCAGCCGACATCTGGGTGGGTCTTGATCACCTCGTATTCTTCATCGGTCAGGCGATCTTTTTTATTCAGAATCTGGTCGGGAACCCCAACCTTGCCGAGATCATGGAGAAAGCCCCCCAGACTGATCCGCGCAACATCGTTATCGGGCAGCCCCGATTCAATCGCCAACAACCGGGCAAAGCGCGAAACCCGCCAGAGATGGCCGCCGGTATAGGGATCGCGCGCCTCAACCATCCAGGCCATGACCAGCAGGCTGCTGAGCAAATCTTCGTAGTGGCTAACTTTTTCAGCTTTATTCGAGCCAAAAAGCTGACTGATGTCTTTAAACAGACTCATTTTTTCTCCCTAATTACGCTCAGGTTCAAGATCGTACTGACTCATGAAGCGACGGTCGATCCAGTCTTTCCAACGCCATGCCCAAGCGCCTTCTGCGACAAATCCACCCCACGACATGATAGCTCGCTGCGGCCCGGTCGCCAGCAAGTAAAGACTGCGCTTTTGCGGCTGGTAGCTGGCCGGCGGCAGACCTTGCAGCGCAAGTTGCAAGTTGCGGCTCAATACCGGCCCGGCGCGCACGGCATAAACGCCGGAACGGGCGTGCGGCGCGTCGACCCGGCTGGAAATATCTCCCGCCGCAAAAACTTCAGGATGCGAGGTGCTGCGCTGGCCGTCGCCAACTGCGACAAAACCCTTATCGCAGCGTGA
>CAYRBE010000185.1:0-4906 GCA_964422345.1 uncultured Dechloromonas sp. | reverse complement strand
AAACGCAACGGCGCACAATACGTGGTTGATGTCGCCGACGGGCCGCTGGTCAATCGCCACAAGCCCTCTGTCGATGTGCTGTTCCGCTCCGTTGCAAAATTTGCCGGCGCCAACGCGCTGGGCATCATCATGACCGGCATGGGTGACGATGGCGCTAGAGGCATGAAGGAAATGCATGATGCAGGGGCAAAAACAATCGCCCAGGATGAAGCCAGTTGTGTCGTCTTTGGCATGCCAAAAGAAGCGATCAAATTGGGCTGCGTCGACCAAACGCTGGCGCTGGACAAGATTCCGCTAGCGATCACCACTTACAGCAGAGGATTTTGAGCATGGAAATTGAAGCTGGTATTCAAGCCTCTCTCGACGCTATTGCCGCAGATGCTGACCGTGGCGAAATGGTGTTCCCGACCCATAGCGACATTCCCTTGCAGGTTCGTCGCCTGCTCGATGATCCAGACTGCTCAATCGAACAACTAAGCAAGCTGATCTCCGCCGAGCCGCTGCTCTCGGCCAAAGTGGTCAGCGTTGCCAACTCAGTGGCCTACAACCCGTCAGGACGAACCTCCAGCGATGTCCGCAGTGCGCTCTCGCGGATTGGTTTCAACACCCTGCGTAGTCTGTCTATTTCAGTCATCGTCAAACAAATGCAGGGCATGTCGAGTGCGCCGGAACATCGCGCACTCGCAGCTCGACTCTGGGAGCACACTACTCACGTCGCTGCTCTGGCGAGAGTTATTGCCAAGCGGGTCACCCACCAAGATCCGGAGGCCGCGTTTTTTGCCGGCATCATCCACGAAGTAGGCGGTTTCTATTTGCTCTCCAGAGCGAGCGCTTACCCCGAGCTTCTCAAGGGTGAGCTGGATTTCTGGCAAAGTGGCGGCGAGGCCCAGATTGGCCGCACGGTGATTAAGGCACTTAACCTGCCTGAGAGCATTTTGGTAGCGCTCGAAGTATTATGGGATGGCTTTCTCGCCATGCCCCCCGTCTCTTTGGGAGACACTTTGCTTTTGGCCGACAATCTTTCCCCGATCCCTTCACCTCTTTCGGGCAGTGCGGGAAGAATAGAATTGGTAGACAAGCAAAGTATCGAACTTCTGATTGGTGACGACACTTTGAGCAACATTCTGGCTGAATCAGCCGAAGAGGTTGCCTCACTGACCGCCGCCCTTAAAGCCTGATTTTCGAAGCAGGACGGCCTCGGCGGCTCTGATTAATGCTGGGTTGTACCACCCAGCCAACGCAATAAGGCTGCGTAAAGAATATCGGGATCGACCGGCTTGCCGATATGGTCATTCATACCGGCGTCAAAACACTGTTTGCGGTCGTCATCAAAAGCATTGGCTGTCATGGCCACAATCGGCAGATCGGCCATGCCGGGCAAGGCGCGGATGGCGCGGGTGGCTTCGAGGCCATCCATTTCCGGCATCTGCATGTCCATCAGGATCAAATCGTAGTGTCGGGTTTTGACCAATTCCAGCGCTTCCCGACCATCATTGGCGGCCTCTACAACCAGCCCGGCAAAATCCAGCAACTCCATCGCCACTTCCTGATTGATCGGCTCATCTTCAACCACCAGAATCCGCCGCCCCGGGAAGCGCTGAGCAATGATCTCTTCCGGCGCCATGGTGGATGCCGTGTGATCTGCCGGCACTTCAGGCAGTTGTACGACACCCAAGCGCGCAGTAACCCAGAAGGTACTGCCGACACCCAGTTCGCTGCTGACCCCGGCCTCGCCTCCCATCAAGCGAGCAAGATGCTGATTGATCGCCAGGCCCAGCCCCGTCCCGCCGTACTTGCGGCTCATTGAATCATCTGCCTGCGCAAAGGCATTGAACAGCCGAGCCTGTTGCTCAGGCGTCATCCCGATACCCTGATCCTGAACCTCCAGCTTGAGTAAAACCTCATCGCCGGATGTTTGCTCAAGCTGCAAACGCACGACAATCTCGCCATGGTCGGAGAACTTGATGGCGTTAGCGAGGAAATTAACCAGAATCTGCTTAACCCGTAGGCCATCACCGATCAATTGCTGAGGCAAGGCCGGATCTACTTCGCCCTGCAGAGTCAAACCTTTCGCGGCACGAGGCTCTTCGAGCATGGATAAGGTTTCAGCAAGCATTTCCCCGGGGGAAAACTGACGTTTTTCCAGCGTAAAACGCCCGGCTTCAATTTTTGACAAGTCGAGAATATCGTTAATCACCTGCAGCAAGTGCTGCGCCGACGAACCAATCTTGCCGAGGCGCTCAAGCACATGGGCATCGCTCACCTCCCGCTGCAACAGATGGGTTAAGCCGATAATCGCATTCATCGGCGTCCGGATTTCATGACTCATATTGGCAAGAAAACTGCTCTTCGCCTGACTGGCCACCTCAGCCTGCTCCTTAGCCTGTGTCAGTTCAAGCGTACGAGATGCGACCAGCGCTTCCAGGTGGTGACGATACTGTTCAAGCTCCTGCTCCGCCTGTTTGCGCTCGGTAATATTGGTGGACACGCCGCAGAGTCCATAAATCGTGCCATCTTCATGACGCAGCGGTACTTTTATGGAGATGAAGGCGCTCGTTACTTTGCCGTCGCGACAGGTATTTATTTCTTCTTCAACCTGACGCTGCCCAAGCTCAATAACCTGCTGATCAACCTGACGAAGATTAGCTACCGTTTTTTCGTCGAAAAACTCACTGTCATCGTGACCAATAACGTTCTCCATCGTCCGCCCAAACAGTTCGCAGACTTGGCGATTGGCGTACTGATAGCGGTAATTGACATCCTTGATATAAATAAAGGCTTCGACGCTTTCGAGAATAATCGCCAGTTTTTCCTCACTGGCCTGCAAAGCATTTGCCTGATCCTGCAAAGCAATCGCCTGCGCCTTATTCTGGTTGAAGTAGCGAGTAAAGAGTTGATTTGACCAGCGCGAAAAAACCACAGAGCCAATCAAACCCAAGCTCAAAGCGCCTAACACGGCTAGCAGCAAACCGGTATTCCATTCACCTTGGCCACCCTGCTGCTGACTCACCTCATTGGCGATCAAGGTCTGCATTTCGTCGTCGAAAATCGTGGCGAGCATCACCCAGCCCCAGGGTTCAACGGTTTGCACCAGCGCACGTTTGCGTTTCATCTGGCCGGTTTTAGCATCTGGCCAGTCGTAGTTAATAAATTGCCCTTGGGCTGTGGCACTTCGGACAATCGTCTCTAATGCCGCTTTCTCGGCGGGCAACATCTGACTGGGGACTTTACCCTCCAGTTCATTTTTTGCCGGAGAGAGCAGACTACGGCCTTCTCGATCAGTTACCGCGATATAACCGGTATCGCCAAAGCGCAGCGAACGCAGGCGAGTCAAAGCCTCCTTCTGCTGCAACTGATCCCACTTGTAAGTGTAGTCACCAGTGCCGATCAGCCAGTCAAATGGGGCGAAATAACGCACATACGCCAGCTTGTCAGCCATCACCTTGGGCTCTTCCGGCTTGTACCAGCGATAGCGCGAATAGCCTTCACCCTCGGGCTTGCGCGCCGCTTCAATCAGCCCCCGCATGATGTAGTGACCGGTATCATCCTGATTATCGAGCTTGGTTTGACCTTCGAGTTGCGGCGCGGTCGGCAAAAGAATGAACTGGCCATTCATATCGTCAATAAAATAGTAGCCGCGCCCTTCGTAAAAACGGGCTGGACGCAGGGCCTCAACAATCAGTTTTTTGACCTCTGCCGCCGGACGACGGGGGGATTCACGGTCATAAATCCCCTGCGCGATCTGCATCGCGATGTCGACCTCTTCCTTCAGGCTGGCACGCAGAATGGCCTCGGTGCGGGTGCTGGTGAATTCGACATAGCTCAGGGCATTTTTCATTTCTGCCTTGAGCCGTGCTTCAACCAGTTCGGTACTGGCCCGTTCGATCCGACTTAAGGTGGCCTTCTGCTCGTTAATACTCTGCCAGGAAAAATACGCCGCCAAACCCAAGGTCAGCACCAGAACCAGCACCAGCGTACCGATCAGGTGAATCTTGGGAATGGTCTTTTCATCAGCGTTCAGGCGCACCGCAGGGTATCTCCGAAATCAGGCTGTTTAACAGTATTGCAACATTCTAGCGCCCAAATTAGAAAACCCTAACCGCCACATGGTAAATACCCACTTAACATACCACTAAAGACGTAATCCTTTAGAACAAAAAAGCGGCGAGACTCATCGCCTCGCCGCTCTTGGGTTCTGCCCCAAACAGGCGGCAGGGTGCTGTTCTCCTCTGAGGGAAATTACATGCTGCGCCGGTATTGCCCACCGACTTCATAAAGCGCTGTGCTGATCTGGCCCAAGGAACAGCAACGTACGGCATCAACCAGTACTGCGAAGACGTTGCCGTTATCGATCACGGTCTGCTTGAGCTTTTCCAGCATGACCGGCGCTTGTGCTGAATTGCGCGCATGGAAATCACGCAAACGGGTGATCTGCCCCTGTTTTTCTTCCTCAGTTGAACGCGCCAGCTCAATTTCCTGCTGCGCCATGCCTTTTGGATTGAGGAAGGTATTGACCCCGATGATCGGGTAAGAGCCGTCGTGTTTCTTGTGCTCGTAATACAGCGACTCTTCCTGAATCTTGCCGCGCTGATAACCGGTCTCCATCGCACCAAGTACGCCACCACGGGCGGCAATGGCCTCAAATTCCTTGAGTACGGCTTCCTCAACCAGATCAGTCAGTTCATCAATAACAAACGCGCCCTGATTCGGATTTTCGTTTTTAGCCACACCCCATTCGCGGTTGATAATCAGCTGAATCGCCATCGCGCGGCGCACGCTTTCCTCGGTCGGCGTGGTAATCGCTTCATCGTAGGCGTTGGTGTGCAAGGAATTGCAATTATCGTAAATAGCAATCAAAGCCTGCAGCGTGGTGCGGATATCGTTGAAATCCATCTCCTGTGCGTGC
>CAYRBE010000184.1:0-4936 GCA_964422345.1 uncultured Dechloromonas sp. | reverse complement strand
TTCGACTACGCGGCTGCCGAGAAAATGACACACTTTGGTACCTCGGCAAAATACATTGATGCCGCTGCCAAACTGGGTTTGCAGCCTGGTAAAACACATGATTTGTGCAATCTGCGAGCCATGTTCTCCACCGGTAGCCCCTTGAGTCCGGAAGGTTTTGATTGGGTCTATCGCGAGATCAAGCAGGACATCCTGCTTGCCTCAATTTCTGGTGGCACCGACATCGTTTCCTGCTTTGTGCTGGGCAATCCGGTGTTGCCGGTTTATCGCGGCGAAATTCAGTGCCGTGGTTTGGGCATGGCGGTGGATGTGTTTGATGATGCCGGTCAGCCGGTGCGTAGTGAAAAGGGCGAGTTGGTCTGCACCAAGCCTTTCCCTGCGATGCCCGTCGGTTTCTGGAATGACAGCGATGGCAAAAAATACCATGCCGCGTATTTTGATCGCTTCGACAACATCTGGTGTCATGGAGACTTTTCGGAAATCACGACTCACGATGGGGTGATTATTTATGGCCGTTCGGATGCCACGCTCAATCCTGGTGGTGTGCGTATCGGTACGGCAGAAATCTATCGTCAGGTTGAGCAACTCCCCGAAATTCTTGAGTCTTTGGTCATTGGCCAGGACTGGCCGCCGGGTACGCATGACGATGTGCGTGTCGTGCTTTTCGTCAAGCTGCAAGAGGGTTTGACGCTTGATGCTGGGTTGGTTGAGCGGATCAAAAAACAGATCAAGCTCAATACCACACCGCGCCATGTGCCGGCCAAGGTGGTTCAGGTGATTGATATACCACGTACCAAGTCAGGCAAAATTGTTGAGTTGGCGGTACGTAATGTAGTGCATGACCAGCCGATCAAGAACGTCGAGGCGCTGGCTAATCCAGAGGCGCTGGAGTATTTCCGGGGGCGTAGCGAACTGGCTGATTAAGCGCGACGGGCGATCAGCGCAATCAGTGATGTCAGGCCGGGTATTTTGTGCAGCAGTTCCAGCGCTTTACCAAATAACCGGCCGCATGCTGCGGTAATTCGCTGGCTGGCGGCGGGGCTTTCGATCCAGCGATAGAACAGTATTGCCGTGCCCAAACTTGCAGCAAATGCTAGCGCAAAGCCAATAACCGCTGAGCTGGCAGAGGATAGTTCAAGCTGGGAATAGAGCGCGTTGGCTAGCAGCAAGATCGGAAAATGCACCAGAAACAGGGAGTACGAGATTTGGCCAAGGAAAGCCAGTGGCTTGAAATTTGGCCATTGCTCAAGCAAGCCAGTACGGCGGCTGAAGCCAATAATCAGGGCGACAACGAGGGCGAGTACGATACGCAGGCGGAAATCCACCACCAGCGCAGCGATGGCGACGGTGGCGATAACGCCCAGCCAGGCAGCAAGCTGGCGACGATCAGATGCCCACCAGGCGGCCGCGCCAAGGCCGTAGGAACCGAAAAAGTAGATTGCCCAGTTGTCAAAGCTGGGGTCGCGGTTGAACCAGAATAAGGAAGTAACTGCTACAGCCAATACCAGCGCCGGAGCAATCAGCCGGCGGTGTCCGGCCCAGAGCAAAATGGCCATTAAAGCAAAGAGCTGGAAATCAATGGCGATATACCAGACCCCGGCGGAGAGTGCATCGAAGCCGAGAATCCCTTGAATAAGAAGGGCATGGGCTAACCATTGCATTAATGTGGCGCGGGCTGGAATGGCCTCGTCATCCATCCATTGATCTGCAATTGCGGCAGCAGCAATCGCCAAGCCAATCGCAGCGAGATAGGGAACAGCTAGTCGTAGATAACGTTTCCACAACAATGGCAGGGGTGAAGAACTGAGTGCTTGGCCGTTTGCAGAGAGTGCTCGCGCGGCGAGGAAACCGGCGATAACCAGAAAAACCTGCACAGCCATGCGGCCGTATTCAAAAAACCAGCCGACAATAGATGGAAACGCTTCGCGCAGGGCGGCAGCAAGCGGGCCGTAAGATGAAAAATGGTTGAGCAAGACGAGCACGGCCGCAATCGCCTTAAAGGCGTCGATTAGCGGCATGCGGGGGTTGGTTTTGCTCATGGCGGCGATTTTACACTCAGTGCTGCGGTGCACAATGCCTATTGCCTTGTTTTCAATGGGAAATTGAAAGCACTTGTTGTATTTTTGCTGGCGTTAAAAAGCCTGCCCTTGAGGGGCAGGCAGCAGAGCGATCTCTGAGTTAAACGAAACGGGCAATAAAAGCGCCGCTACGGTCTTCGGGTAGGTCGACCCAGACCCGGTAACCGCTGCCCGGTGCAACTTCAACCGGTTTGCCGGCGGCATTTTCCATGCGGGTGAGTTGCCAGCCGTGGTTCCCTGCTGGATGAACGCACTCCAGCCGGTCGCCTACGGTGAACTTGTTTTTGACCTCAATTTCCATCAAGCCACGGGCTTTATCGAACTGGATCGCGTCGCCAACGTAAAGGCTACGGTCAGATTCAGAATGGCCGCGCAGATAGTTTTGGTAGTCAGCATCGTGGTGGCGTTGCAGGAAACCGTCGGTGTAGCCGCGATTGGCCAGTCCATCGAGCTCACTGAGTAATTTGGGGTCGAGCGGCCGGCCGGCAACGGCATCGTCAATCGCTTGACGATAGGTTTGCGCGGTACGGGCGACGTAATAGGTGCTCTTGGTGCGGCCTTCGATTTTGAGCGAGTCGATCCCTAACTCCACCAGGCGATGAACGTGCTCAATGGCGCGCAAGTCCTTGGAGTTCATGATGTAGGTGCCGTGCTCGTCTTCTTCAATCGGCATCAGTTCGCCCGGGCGTTGTTTTTCTTCGAGCAGGATTTCCTGCTCTTGACGCATGGCTTGCACCGGCTGACCGTCGGAGGTGCTGACTTTGTAATCCCAGCGGCAGGAATTGGTGCACGAGCCTTGGTTCGGATCACGGTGGTTAAAGTATCCGGAGAGCAGGCAACGCCCCGAGTAAGCGATGCACAGCGCGCCGTGCACGAAAACTTCAAGCTCAATGTCCGGGCATTGCTGGCGGATTTCAGCGACTTCATCGAGTGACAGTTCGCGTGACAAAATAATCCGGGTCAGCCCCAGTTTTTTCCAGAAACGCACCGCGGCCCAATTCACGGTATTGGATTGCACCGAAAGGTGAATCGCCTGTTCTGGCCATGTTTCACGCACCATGTCGATCAGTCCAGGATCAGACATGATTAGCGCATCAGGTTTGAGCGCGATGACAGGTGCCATATCGGCCAGATAGGTCGTCAGCTTGGCGTTGTGCGGGAAGATGTTGCTGACAACGAAAAACTGCTTGCCACGCGCGTGCGCTTCGTCGATCCCCTCTTTCATAGCGGCGATGGTGCCGAAGGAATTGTTGCGGACGCGCAGGCTGTAACGGGGCTGGCCGGCATAGATCGCATCAGCGCCAAAATCGAAGGCGGTCCGCATCATTTCGAGCGAGCCGGCGGGGGCGAGAAGTTCAGGGGCTTTGGGCATAGTAGAATGGGGCAAAACCACATATTGTAGCCGCTCATGTCCGAAGAAATACTGGTCAATTTTACGCCGCAGGAAACTCGCGTTGCCGTCATGCAACAAGGGGTTGTCCAAGAACTGCATATTGAACGCACCGCCAGCCGCGGTTTGGTCGGTAATGTTTATCTCGGGCGGATTTGTCGAATCCTGCCTGGAATGCAGTCGGCATTCGTCGATGTCGGGCTGGATCGTACTGCCTTCCTGCATGTTGCTGATATCTGGCAGCCGCGTGAAACAGCGGTAGAGCGTCCGATTGAGAAAATTCTGGCCGAGGGGCAGAGTATTGTGGTCCAGGTAATCAAGGACCCGATCGGCACCAAGGGGGCGCGGTTATCAACACAGATTTCAATTGCCGGGCGCATGCTGGTTTATTTGCCGCAGGAAAAACATATCGGTATTTCCCAGCGGATTGAAGCAGAAGCTGAGCGGGAAATCCTGCGTGAGAAAATCACCCGTCTGGTGCCGACCGATGAAAAGGGCGGATTCATTGTCCGAACGATGGCTGAAAATGCCAGCGATGAAGAGTTTACGACTGACATCGCCTATTTGCGTAAGACTTGGGCGGATATTCGTGACAAGGCGAGAGTCTCGGCACCGCCAGCGGTTTTGTATCAGGAGCTGTCGCTTGGCCAGCGCGTCTTGCGTGATTTCGTGAATCCAGAAACCGCACGTATCACCATCGACTCGCGGGAAAATTTCCAGAAACTAACGGCATTCGCTCAGGAGTACACGCCTGCGGTTCAGCCGCTGCTTGATCATTACATCGGGCAACGGCCGCTGTTTGATCTGCATGGCGTCGAAGAAGAAATTCAGAAGGCGCTGGCCCGCCGAGTCGATCTGAAGTCAGGGGGTTACCTGATTATTGACCAGACCGAGGCAATGACTACGGTGGACGTCAATACCGGCGGTTTTGTCGGGGTGCGGAATTTTGACGACACAATTTTCAAAACGAATCTTGAAGCCGCAGTCACCATTGCCCGGCAGCTTCGTCTGCGTAATCTTGGTGGCATCATCATTGTCGATTTCATCGACATGGATAACGAAGAGCACAAAACCGCTGTGCTGTCTGAGTTCAACAAGGCATTGGCCTTTGATCACACCCGACTGACGGTCAATGGATTTACCGCTTTGGGTTTGGTTGAAATGACCCGAAAACGTACCCGTGAGTCCTTGGCCCATGTGCTTTGCCAACCCTGCCCAACCTGCGGCGGTCGTGGTGAGGTTAAAACAGCTCGTACTGTGACCTACGAAATTCTGCGCGAATTACTCCGCGAGGCGCGCCAGTTTGATGCGCGTGAATACCGCGTTCTGGCTAGCCCAGCTGTGGTTGATCTCTTTCTCGACGAAGAGTCCCAAGCGCTGGCCTTGCTCTCCGATTTTATTGAAAAATCGATTTCCCTGCAGGCCGAACCGAGTTATTCACCTGAACAGTACGACATTGTTTTGATGT
>CAYRBE010000183.1:1786-4947 GCA_964422345.1 uncultured Dechloromonas sp. | reverse complement strand
TATGTAAGAAAGAATCAGAAAGATGTGACACATCAGGTTATTAGATGTGCCAAACGCCGCGTAAGCGAGACGATAGCCACCACCGGAAACCAAGCGATTTTTTTGTAGCGGCGGCGCCACCACCAGACTACCATCCGGATTACGGGCTTCGGAAGTCGAAAAAGTAGCCGCAAGAAGTTTTTCCCCGGGCTGTGTCGGGTCGAGGCGTGGCCGGAATGTAACGCGTTGTGCAGTGCCATCTGCACCCCGTACAACAACTGAGTCACCACTGGAAAGCAACACACACCCGCCACCGTTACATACTTGTACGACACCTTCCCCGGTAGCTACCGCGATAGTTTCAGAATCGATATAACTGAGCGTGTATTCCGTCCCGCGAATCCCGATGGTCGCAACCGATGTTGTTATTTTGTAGTTATCTTTGTTCACTCGGCCAACCATGCCTGTGATGGTACGCAGGCCACCCCGCAATAGACTGAAAAACCCGCGATCCTGAGCATCGTCCTTGCCGGAGAAATTGTAGTCATCAAGACGGAAATCTGTATTGGGCTGCAGGGACACCATCCCGCCATCGTTAAAACGCAACTGCGCCCGGGCACCGCTGCCGGTTCTCACAGTTTCTCCGGAGGCAACCGGGTCTCCCTTGACCAGCGTACGTGAAAGACCATTTGCAGTTACTGCATCGACCGGACCGACGGCAAAATCAACCTTGGCCGCCCCAGCCGCCCAGGCACCCATAGAGAAGCTAACAAAACTCAGCGCCAGCACAAATTGGAGGGAACGGGACATAAGACTCATGAGGTCACTCCAGATCAAAATTCGCGACGAATCGCCAAGGAGGCGACTTCGCGGTGATATTCATTGAGTTCAGTATTAGACTGATTATGGGTCAAAGCAAGTTGAGGCGTCAAAGTCCAATCCTTAGCAAAACCATAAGTCGCACCAAGCACAAATCCATACTGATTATCTTTCCGCTCTACAAGGAAGGATGGATCCACCTTTGAGTAACTACGACGCTCATAAGAAAACCCGCCAAACAGCGTGGTGTTTTTACTTAAGTCAGCCCTTGCTCCCAACCGAAAGCCGGCGCCATCAAATCCAAGGAAATCAACGCTGTCCACCTGCGACTTTTCTGAGGCCAAATAGATACTGCCATACCCGACCACACCATCTCGCCACATATGCGCATAAGCTGCACCGCCAACCCAACGGTCGGCGTCACGAATAGTTTGCACGATGTAACGCAGATTGTTGTACTGCACGAACCCACTGACCTGATTACGGGCATCAAGATTGTATTGCCATTGACCGGTGAGACCGGCTGCAGTGCGATAACGAGCATCATCAATACTGACCGAGCCGAACTGCCCCATCAGCGTGAACACATTTTTGCTAGCCGTGACAACGCCGCCCGCGTTGGCATCGTAGTTACCCATGTCAAACTGATTGACATCCTGATTCCATTTTTGTGCACCGGAAAAGCCAGCCAACAAAGCAACATCCGTGGTAAGAGGAATCCGTCCATTCACCCCTGCACCCAACTGCCCGTAGGTATCCTTGTTGGCCCGACTATCATTGGAAAGCACCGCCGGTGTTGAACTGATCCCGGGAATCACGACGGATGTGCGGTTTGGACCGACGTTAACATTGGTATCGTAACCAAGGACACCTTCGACATAGCCATTGACCGTCGGCTTACTCTGGTCACCCACACGCCGAGCGGCAGCGATGTAACGATCCAGGGTTAGTGATACGTCGGCCGGCACGCCTTGTTTTTGAACCGTTTCAAACTCCTGACGGGCTGTCTCAACCTCACCGAGAGCGAGGTAAGCGCGGGCTATTTCAGCGCGGGCGCGAACATTATTCGGCTCCATGGCAAGTACTCGCTCCAAGGCGAAAACCGCGCGCGTATTTTGACCAACTTCAAGCGCTGCGAGTCCAAGCAAAAAATCGTAGCCGGCGTCGCCGGCTCGGGCGCTTTCCTGTGGCTCAAGCAAGGCATAAGCTGCACTGTTCTTATTAGCGTTGAGCAAGGCCATCGCCTCATCAGTTAGCTGATCAGCCAGTACCGACAATGGCTGGAAACTAATCAGACCAGCGAAAGCCAGTCCGAATACCCGATTCTTTTTATTAACCATAAACACCCCGTATGCTACCTACCGTCACTTTAACTTAAGGAGCAGTTGTTGGCGAGGTCATGGGAGGCGCCGTATAAGTCGGTTGTGCATTATGAATCGGCTGAGTGATCTGTTGAACTGGCTGAATCGACTGTTGCAGCGGGATCGTTTGGCGATTGACCGGAGTTTCCGGCATAACAGTCTCATTCTTTAAACTACCGCCGCCCAAACTTGACCGGAACTCCGGACGCGCACTCAATGACCGCACCCAAACAGTTTCGGATGGTGCAACCTGCACACAGCCGACCTCGCTGCACACTTCAACCAAACCTACATAGGTACTGACAGTTAGCCCGGAGCCATCCAATGTCGCTCCGAACTCAGTGCCACGAATACCAATCGTCGCTACTGATGTTCCAATCCTGTATTGAGAACGATCCTGCTTGCCCAACCAGCCAGTCACCGTGCGCAACGACCCTTTGATAAGGGTCATGACTACGCCATCACCAGGAACAGCACGCTCACCGTTACCAGAATAGCGGTAACTATCTACCTTAAACTGCGCTCCGGGCTGGAGTGACATGCTTGCGCCATCGGCAAAACGCAACTGCACGCGGCCATCTGCGGCATCTATGGTTTCTCCAGAATAGAGTCTGTCACCTTTCTGAAGTGGGCGGGCGGCACCATTAGCAGCAGTCAACTGCGGATTTCCAGAAAAAAAGACCACCGATGCTGCCTGCTCAGCAAAAACCGGGGAGGAAGGGAGAAAACACAACATGCCGACAAATAACCAGCAAAGCGGAACGGTTTTCCTCATGATCGATAAATTAAGCAATCCAAACATACCGACCTTTACTATCCTTAAGCAGGCTTCGCAAATCTCTCTCAAAACTGGTGAAGGCTGCGTTATATACGCAAAGAAACTCCAGATATATGAAACGCAAAATTAATTAATTCAATCAGCATGCGCCGATTTGATGCAAACAACTAAAGTATCCACAAAAAATTGCTTAAATATATCTGGTATTTCTTTTCCTTCTTTTT
>CAYRBE010000183.1:0-1776 GCA_964422345.1 uncultured Dechloromonas sp. | reverse complement strand
GGGTTAGGGCTTATAACAAGGACAATCCTATTTTAAGCGCTATTTTTGTAACAACAACTAAAGTACCCACAAAAAAATTGCTACGGTGCACTACCGATTTTAAGCAAAAACATATAGTGCACCGTAGCTGTATGACTTACTCGAACTCAATGATCACCTGATCCACCGTCAGGCTCTCGCCTGCTTTGGCGGAAATGCTCTTGACCTTGCAATCCTGCTCGGCCTTGAGAATATTTTCCATCTTCATCGCTTCGATAACTGCCAGTTTCTCGCCTGCCTTGACGTCCTGACCAACCTTGACTGCAACTTCACGCAGCAGACCCGGCATTGGTGAGAGCAGGAACTTGGAGAGATCTGGTGCCAGCTTCTCAGGCATCAGCGCCAGCAACTCGGCAGCGCGGGCACTCATCACCATGAAGTCGGCACGATTACCCCAATGGAACAGGCTGTACTTGGTCTTATGGCGTTCCACCTGAAGGGTGAATGCCTGACCGTTACAGGTACCGTTGAACAAGGAGTCACCGAGCTTCCAAGCGGAGAGAATCTCGTAGGACTTGCCTTCGTAATCAATCTGATAACCACCAGCCACCGGGCGTGCCATGACGGTGTGGTTCTCATTACCATTCGGGTTCAGGCGAACGACACACCACTTATCGCTGACGATGCGCTCATGGCCTTGCAGCTGGCCAGAGATCGAAGCAGAGCGGTCGGTAAAGGCGCGATAAACGTAGGCAGCCACTGAAACCAGCAGCGCTGGATCATCGTGCGGCACCATCGAGGCATCAAAGCCCTTCGGATATTCCTCAGCGATAAAACCAGTATTGAAATTGCCGGACTGGAAGCGCTTATGCTGCATCAGCGCGGCCTGGAACGGGATATTCGAGGAAATGCCGCGAATAACGAAGCCGTTCAACGCATCACGCATACGAGCAATCGCTGAATCACGATCCTTGGCATGAACGATCAGCTTGGCGATCATCGAATCGTAGTACATCGAAATTTCACCACCGTCGTATACGCCGTTATCGACGCGGGTCGTACCATTGGCATCGGTAGTTTCGATTGGTTGCTGGAATTTAACCAGACGACCCGTCGAAGGCAGGAAGCCGCGGAACGGGTCTTCGGCGTTAATCCGGCACTCCATCGACCAGCCGTTGAGCTGGACTTGATCCTGCGTCAGCGGCAGCTTTTCACCGTAGGCAACGCGAATCATCAGCTCGACCAAGTCGACGCCGGTGATCAGTTCGGTCACTGGATGCTCCACCTGCAGCCGGGTGTTCATTTCCAGGAAGTAAAAACTCTTGTCGGCGCCGACTACGAATTCAACCGTACCGGCCGATTCGTAATTAACCGCACGAGCCAAAGCAACAGCCTGCTCACCCATCGCCTTGCGCATAGCAGGATCGACGAAGGGAGACGGTGCTTCTTCAATGACTTTCTGGTGACGGCGCTGGATCGAACAATCACGCTCATTCAGGTAAACGTAGTTACCGAATGAGTCGCCGATCAACTGAATTTCAATGTGGCGCGGTTCCAGCACATATTTTTCGATGAAGACGCGGTCATCACCGAAAGCATTTTTGGCTTCATTGACACAGGAGGAGAAGCCTTCATGCGCCTCCTTGTCGTTGAAAGCAACACGCAGACCTTTACCACCACCGCCGGCCGAAGCCTTGATCATCACCGGGTAACCGATACCCTGGGCGATCTTGACCGCTTCATCCGGGCCGGAAATCGCTTCGTTGTAGCCGGGAATGGTGTTGACCTTGGCTTCGA
>CAYRBE010000182.1:0-4957 GCA_964422345.1 uncultured Dechloromonas sp. | reverse complement strand
TGTCCTGCTCGGAATTTACCGGTGTCCCGCTCAAGTTGTTGCTCGAAGATTGCGGCGTCGATTACAAGAAGGCGCGCTACGTGCTGGCCGAAGGGGCCGACGGTTCCTCAATGACCCGCACCATTCCGATGGAAATGGTCGAGTCCGGCGAAGTCTTTGTCGCCTACGGCCAGAACGGTGAAATGCTGCGTCCGGAAAACGGCTATCCGTTGCGCTTGATTGTTCCCGGCGTTCAGGGTGTGTCGTGGGTCAAGTGGCTGCGTCGTATTGAAGTGGGTGACAAGCCGTACGCGACCAAGGATGAGGCGGTACATTACATTGACTTGTTGCCGAGCGGTCTGCATCGCCAGTACAGCTCGATTCAGGAAGCTAAGTCGGTGATTACCACCCCGTCAGGCGGCCAGACGCTGCTCCAGAAGGGCTTCTTCAATGTCTCCGGTCTGGCCTGGTCAGGTCGCGGCCGGATCAAGCAGGTCGATGTTTCCTTCGACGGCGGCATCAACTGGCAAACCGCACGCATCGAAGGCCCGGTGCAGAACAAGGCGCTGACCCGCTTCAATGTCAACTGGGTATGGTACGGCAAACCGGCCATTCTGCAATCGCGTGCGATTGACGAAACCGGCTATGTCCAGCCGAGCTACGGCCAGTTGCGCAAAGTGCGCGGTACCAAGTCCATTTATCACAACAACGCCATCCAGTCCTGGAAAGTGGTCGAAAGCGGGGAGGTTACGAATGTCCAGGTTCTCTAAGTCGGCACTGGTTTTAGCCCTTTTTGGGGTGTGCACCGCGACCGCAGGAAGTGCAGAGCGAGCATTGGCCGTAGATGGTTACTCGGGTGTCGGGCGCATGGCGACCCCGGCTGAAGTCAAAGCCTGGGACATTGATGTCCGTCCTGACTTCAACGGTCTGCCGAAAGGTAAGGGCAATGTCGAGCGTGGCAATGAAGTGTTCGAGGAAAAGTGTGCCTCCTGCCATGGCTCATTCGGTGAGTCGAACGAGGTGTTCACGCCGCTAGCCGGCGGCACGACCAAGGATGACGTCAAGAATGGCCGCGTAAAGGGACTGTCTTCAGGCGAACTGCCACAGCGTACAACCTTCACCAAGGTTGCGACGATTTCCACTGTGTTCGATTACATCCAGCGCGCCATGCCGTGGACCTCACCCAAGTCGCTGTCGCCGGACGAGGTCTATGCCATTCTGGCCTACCTGCTTAACTTGCAGGAAATTGTGCCGGGTGATTTTGAACTGTCCGACAAAAACATCGCTGAAGTCCAAAAGCTGCTGCCGAATCGCAACGGTATGACGACCGACCACGGTATGTGGCCGGGTGCGCCTGCCAAGAAGGGCGGGATTGGGAACGGTGGTACGCCTGATGTGAAGAACACTGCCTGCATGAAGAATTGCAAGCAGGAAGTCCAGATCGGCTCGACGCTGCCGGATTACGCCCGGACAGCTCACGGCGAACTGGCTGATCAGTATCGTTCTTTCGGCCCGGTACGCGGCACGAAGACACTGGGTGGCGCGGCTGCGGTGGCTGCACCCGCAGCGAATCCGAATCTTGAACTGGCAACCAAGAATGGCTGCACGGCATGCCACGGGGTCAATAACAAGATTGTTGGACCGGGTTTCACCGAAATTCAGGCGCGCTATAAAGATCAGACAGGGGCTGAAGATCGTCTGGTTACCAAGGTAAAAGCAGGTGGTCAGGGCGTTTGGGGGGCGGTACCAATGCCACCTAACGGGCATTTGAAGGACGAAGACATCAAGACATTGGTCAAGTGGATCATGTCTGGGGCGAAGTAATTTTTAAATTTTGAGAGGAGAAGTTATGAACAATCAACGTCGCAATGTACTAAAGGCTGGTTCGGGTGCTGCATTGATGGGCATTCTGGCTGCTGCTGGCATCATCACCCCGACCATGGCTCTGGCTGACTGGAATAAGGCTGCTTTTGACGCCAAGAGCATGGCCGATACGCTGAAAGCACTGGGCGCAGGTTCGCCGGTTGATAGCAAGGATGTTCAGGTCACCGGCCCGGATATCGCTGAAAACGGTGCGGTTGTACCGGTTGGTGTTTCGACCAGCCTGCCGAATGTGACCATGGTGGCGATTCTGGTTGAAAAGAACCCGAACGCACTGGCTGCCAGCTTCAACCTGCCGGAAGGCACTGAAGCCAACGTCCAGACCCGGATCAAGATGGGCCAGACCTCGAATATCTACGCCCTCGTTAAGTCTGACGGCAAGTTCTTCATGGCGACCAAGGAAATCAAGGTCACTCTAGGTGGCTGCGGCGGCTAAAACTGGGTTATGGCTACTGCGCTCGGCATAGCTGCGTTGCGCCCGGTCACCGTGCAATTTGCACTGTCTCCCGGTTGCGCCTTGCTCTGCCATCGCTCGCTACGCCATTCCTCCCGTTTTCATATTCATAGATTTTAGGAGAAATATATATGGGCAATCCAATGAAAATCCGTGCCGCCAACAAGGACGGTGTGACTGAAGTTAAGGTGCTGGTCAGCCACGAAATGGAAACCGGCCAGCGTAAAGATGCAGCCGGTGCAATCGTTCCGGCTTGGTTTATTACCGAACTGACGGCCAAGCATAACGACAAGGTCGTGCTGACCAGCGAGTTTGGTCCTTCCGTGTCAAAAAATCCGTATCTGGCATTCAAATTCAAAGGTGGTGCCAAGGGTGACAAGGTTGTTGTCAGCTGGAAAGACAACAAGGGTGATTCCCGTACTGATGAAGCCGCGATCGGTTGATTTGTAAGTTCTGACGGTAAGCCGGCGAAGACCGGTGCCGTCAGTTTGACTACCCCCGGAGGAATGAGAATGACCCAAAAATTATTCAGGGTGTTGGCCGGTGTTGCGCTCGCAACAGCCTGCCTGAGTAACGCCTCGGCGCAAGACAGTAAAGTGGCCGACGAAATTGCGAAGTATCGCGAAGCATTGGCCGATGGTAATCCGGCAGATTTGCTGGAAGTGAAGGGCGAGGGCCTGTGGTCTGAAAAGCGCGGTCCAAAAAACGCCTCACTTGAGCAGTGCGACATGGGCCTTGGCCCCGGCAAACTGGATGGCGCTTATGCCCAGTTGCCTCGCTATTTCAAGGACACCAACAAGGTAATGGATGTGGAGTCTCGCCTTGTGCATTGCATGGTGACGCTGCAAGGTTTTACGCAGGCGGAAGCGACCAAACAGTGGTACTCGAAGCCGGGCAAGGATTCTGATATTGAGGCGCTGGTCACTTTTATTGGCGCCAAATCGAACGGCAAGCCGATCAATGTGCCGGCAACGCACCCGGAAGAGGCCAAGATGGCCAAAATGGGTGAATACATTTTCTATCGTCGCTCAGGCCCGCAGGACTTTTCCTGTTCGATCTGTCACGGACAGGAAGGCAAGCGTATCCGCCTGCAGGAACTGGGTAATCTGACGACGAAAGATGGCGCGGGTTTTGCGATGAAGACCTGGCCGTCTTACCGCGTTTCGCAGGGGGCGGTGTGGACCATGCAGCGGCGCTTGATCGACTGCATGCGTCAGGCGCGCTGGCCGGAGCCAAACTATCTGGCTGATTCAGTGATCGCGCTGGAAACCTACCTACAAAAAACTGCAACCGGCACCGTCATGGAAACGCCGGGAATCAAGCGCTGAAAAGGGGATGACCATGAAACTGAAAATTGCCCTTTTTGGCCTGTGCACCGTAGCACTCACTGGTTCTGCGCTGGCGCAGAAGGCCGTCGATCCACCCGGCGGTAAGTACGCCAAAGAAGCTGATCAGATGTTCCGGGACAGCTTCCGCGCCGACAATCCAAAGTACTGGATGACCCGTCTGGATCAGGACGAGACGATGAAAATCTGCGGTGAGTACCGCGACAACCCGCCGCGCAAGGTGGGTGAAAAAATCGAAAAGCTGAACAAGGCAACGATACGTTACCCGGTGGACGGCAAGCTGATCGGTGACTGGAAAGAGGGCGAGAAACTGGCCGCAGTGGGTACCGGTGGTCACGTCGGCTTTATTCAGCCCGACCCGGCCGGGCGGGTGCGCGGTGGTAACTGCTACGCCTGCCACGAGCTGGCAAAAAAAGAAGTTGCCTACGGCACGATCGGGCCGAGCCTGCATCACTTCAGCAAGTTGCGCGGCACGTCTGACGACATCATCAAGTACGCCTACGACAAGATCTATAACTCCAATGCTTTTTCAGCCTGTACCAACATGCCGCGTTTCGGCCTGCACAGCTGGCTGACACCGGAGCAGATCACGCATCTGGTTGCTTTCCTTGTGGATCCGGAATCGCCGGTAAATAAAGACTAAGTCTTGCGTTACGAGTTTTCGTTAATAAGCCGGGCAGTGATCTGCCCGTGCCTTTTTTAAGGACAAAAATATGAGCATGAATCGTCGTGAATTTTTGCAGGTGATGGCTGTTGCGGCCGCCGGTGGCATGAGTTTGCACAGTGAGTTCGCACTGGCTGAAAAAGGTGCAGCAAAAATGTATGACCTGCCGAAATTCGGCAATGTCAGCCTGTTGCACATCACCGACTGCCATGCTCAGTTGCTGCCGATTTATTTCCGAGAGCCAAATGTGAATCTTGGCTTCGGTGATCAGTACGGCAAGGTGCCGCATCTGGTTGGCGACAACCTGCTCAAGCACTTCGGTTTCAAGCCGAACAGCATTGAAGCGCATGCCTACACCTATCTGAATTTTGAAAAAGCGGCGGAAACCTACGGCAAGGTGGGCGGTTTTGCTCACCTCGCGACGCTGGTCAAGCGCATGAAGGCAAATCGCCCCGGCGCGCTGCTGCTCGACGGCGGTGATACCTGGCAGGGCTCCGGTACGGCGCTGTGGAGCAACGCGCAGGATATGGTTGATGCCTGCAAAGCTTTGGGTGTCAATGTCATGACCCTGCACTGGGAATCGACCTACGGCGAGTCACGGGTCAAGGAAATCGAAGAGCAGGACTTTGCCGG
>CAYRBE010000181.1:0-4964 GCA_964422345.1 uncultured Dechloromonas sp. | reverse complement strand
GTTCTGATTTCCGACGCTCGCAACCGCATCATTGCGATCAATTCAGCTTTCACCCGACTCACCGGTTATGAAAGTGATGAGGTTCTTGGCCAAGACCCAAAACTATTGTCATCAGGCCGGACGAATCCTGAATTCTCCTCCCTGATGTGGGCCTCACTGCAAAAAGATGACTTCTGGGAAGGTGAAATCTGGGACAGACGTAAAGATGGCAGTGTTTTTCCTAAATGGCTGACGATTTCAGTGGTTCGCAATGCAACCGGGGAAGCCGAAAACTATATTGCCTGCTTTACCGACATCAGCGAGAAAAAAGAAGCCGCGGACCGTCTGCTCCACCTTGCTTTCCACGACCCACTGACACACCTGCCAAACCGACTGGCCTTCGAGTCTCAAATCGAGTTGGCCATCCGTTCGTGCGAACGCGACAACCGTCAGGTTGCCCTGATGCTGATCGACCTTGACCGCTTCAAGACGGTCAATGACACGCTCGGCCACCATGTCGGCGACGATTTACTAAAGAGCGTTGCTGCCCGCCTGCGTGATACGGTGCGGGCCAGTGACATCGTGGCTCGACTGGGCGGTGACGAATTCGTCGTCGTTCTACCCGACATTGAAAATGCATTTATCGCCACCAGCGTGGCAGGAAAAATACAGCGCGCCCTGGAAGGCAGCCATGAAGTCGGCAGCCATGTGCTCTACGCCACGCCCAGCATCGGCATCAGCATTTTCCCCAGCGATGGCCGCGATAGCGACACGCTGCTCCGCAATGCCGATGTCGCGATGTATCACGCCAAAAACGCCGGTCGTAACAATTTCCAGTTTTACGCTGCCCGAATGAACGAGGCTTCAAGCGAGCGACTTCAACTGGAAAATGCTTTGCGTCAGGCGGTGACCAGCATTACGCCGCAGCACAGTCAGTTTGCCCTACATTTTCAACCTCAGATTGATGCCGCATCAGGTCAAATTATCGGTCTGGAAGCCCTGGCCCGCTGGCAACATGAAACACTGGGCAACATTCCTCCCGGTCGCTTCATTCCGATTGCAGAAGACACCGGCTTGATCCAGCCTTTGGGCGATTGGGTTTTCTGGGAGTCCTGCCGCCATGTCCGCATCCTCAAAGACCTTGGCATTTCAGGCATCCCCGTCGCAGTAAACATTTCTGCCCAGCAATTACGGCACGAAAATATGCCGCTGACGGTACATGGGGCGATGGCTTGTTATGACCTGCAGGCCGCCGATCTGGAGCTTGAGATTACCGAAAGTACGGCGATGCAGAACCCGGAAATCACCATTGCCATCCTCAACCAGCTCTCAGGTATGGGCATCGCGCTGGCGATTGATGATTTTGGCACGGGATATTCATCGCTCGCCTATCTGAAACACCTGCCGATTCAGCGGCTCAAACTGGATCAATCCTTCGTCAAGGATATTGAATCGGATCGTAGTGATGCGGCGATCTGCTCAGCCACCATCGCTTTAGGCCACAACCTTGGACTTAAACTTGTCGCAGAAGGCGTTGAAACAAAGGCCCAAGAAGAATTTTTAAGCAAGCTGGGCTGTGACTTCATGCAGGGCTACCTTTACAGCAAGCCCCTGCCTTTTGAGCAACTGCTCAGTTTCATCCAAGCGCACAAGCCCGAAGCTAACGGATAACTTTGCGCCACTCGGCTTCGAAATAGCGGACCAGCACCTGATTGTTTAGCTGATTAACCTCCGCCGGCACACGCGCCATGTCGGCTGGAAAGCGGAAGAGATCGGGCAGGATTTCCGAGGTCAAAAATCGAGTTTTTGGCCAGTGCACCGCAGTAGTTGATGTAATTGCGACATCCTGACGCCCGGCCAAAATAAAGCCCCATTCGCCAAACGACGGAACCAGCGCGTGATATGGCGCAGTCTTGAAACCGACGTCTTCCAGCGTTGTCACCACACACCAAAAGGATTGCCGGGCATAGAGCGGCGAGGTTGATTGCACAACCATCAAACCACGCGCCGACAGCCGCTTTTCGAGCAGACGATAAAACGCCGAGGTGTAGAGCTTGCCAAGAGCGAAGTTGGCCGGATCAGGGAAATCGATGACGATAAAGTCATAGAACTCGCGGTTCTCCTCCAGCCATTGCAGGGCATCGGCATTGACCACTTTGACCCGTTCCGACTTGAGCGCGCCGGCATTGAGAGCAACCAGTTGTGGCGCAGTTGAAAACAGTTCAGTCATTGCCGGATCAAGATCGACCAGCGTCACCGACTCGACATTCGGGTATTTCAGAATCTCACGCACCGCCAGCCCGTCACCGCCCCCCAGCACCAGCACGCGCTTGGCGCCGGGCAGGCTGGCCAGACCGGGATGCACCAGCGCCTCGTGGTAACGATATTCATCGTGCGAGGAAAACTGCAGGTTGTTGTTGAGAAATAGCCGAATATCGTCACGCCAGCGGGTGACAACAATGCGCTGATAAGGCGTCGATTCGGCGTGAACTATCTCATCGGAATACAACTGATTTTCGGCCAGCGTGGTCAAATATCCGGCAGCAGAGAATCCCACTGCCAGCGTCAGAAACACCGCCCAACTTTGCGTCGCCAGCGAGTTTTTAGCGGGAAGTTGATCGCGGAACAGATGCAAGGCCCACAACGCCACCGCAACATTCATCAAGCCAAACAGCAGCCCGGTCCGCACCATGCCCAAATGCGGCGCCAATATCAGCGGGAACATGATGGATACAACCAGCGCGCCGAGATAATCGAAAGTGAGCACTTGCGCCACCAGCTCCTTGAAGGCCAGTTCACGCTCCAGGATCCGCATCACCAGCGGGATTTCCAGGCCAACCAGAATCCCCACGCCAAGCACCATCAGGTAGAGCACCAACTTGAACGGTGCTTCCAGCCAGGTGAATACAACAAATAGCCCAGCCGCTGAAAAACCACCGAGCAGCCCCACCATCAATTCGATCTGAATAAAGCGGCCAATCAGGTCACGGGTGATGTATTTCGATAACCATGACCCCACCCCCATCGCAAACAAATAGGTGCCGATCACGGTAGAAAACTGCATCACCGAATCGCCCAACAGGTAGGAGGCCAGGGCCGCAGCAATCAATTCATAAGCCAGCCCACAGGAGGCAATGACGAAAACCGAGAAAAGGAGGGCGTGGCGCATGGTGTAAAGGCTTAAAAAAGCAAATTAGCCGACATTTTGCCTGTATTCGGGAACAAGCGTCGGGCAGATCAGTCATAAAGCATGGAACCTGAATTGGTTTTTGCCTTTTTTGAGGGTACACCGTGGCATTCAAATTTCTTCTTACCGCCCTGCTGATCAGTCTGTCCTCAATCGCCAGCGCGCTTGATTACCTGATTGACCCGACCCACACCTACGCCAGTTTCGAGATTGACCACCTCGGCTTTTCAACCCAGCGCGGCCAATTCAAGCGCAGTGCGGGTGCCGTGCAATTTGATCAGGAAAGCCAGAGCGGCAATATCGACATCACCATTGATACCGCCTCGCTCGACACCGGCTTCGACTTGCGGGATGACATCCTGCGCGGCGAATCGTGGTTTAACGTCGCCGCCTTCCCGCACATGCTGTTTCGCAGCCAGCGTTTTATTTTTGAACAGGAAAAACCCGTTGCCGTCGAAGGCATGCTCACCTTGCTCGGCGAAACAAAACCGATGCGCCTTGAAATCACCCGCTTCAAATGCGGCCTTAATCTGGTCAATCGCAAAAACGGCTGCGGCGCCGATGCCATTGGTACGCTCAAGCGCTCCGATTTCGGCCTGCAAAACAGCATCCCCTTCATTGGTGACGAAGTCAGGCTACGCATTCAGGTCGAAGCCTACCTCCCCTAAGCCGCACTACGCGGTTCGCTCCGCTAAAGTCATGTGTTAACTCGCTGTTTCTGCGAAAATAGCACCCCATTTTTTGTTCTTTTTGGACCCCCATGCCTCCCCATCCTGCCATTGCCTCCACCGCTGAAATTGTTGCCGAACTGAAAGCGGGCCGGATGGTCATTCTGGTCGACGAAGAAGACCGTGAAAACGAGGGCGACCTCGTCATGGCCGCCGAGCACATCACGCCGGAAGCGATCAATTTCATGGCCAAACACGGCCGTGGCCTGATCTGCCTGACTCTCACCGAAGCCCGCTGCAAAAAACTCGGCCTGAGCCAGATGGCGCGCAGCAATGGCACCGTCTATGGCACCGCCTTCACGGTTTCGATCGAAGCTGCCGAGGGTGTCACCACCGGCATTTCCGCCGCCGACCGGGCGCGCACCATTCAGGTTGCCGTGAACAAAGATGCTACGGCTGACGACATCGTCCAGCCCGGCCACGTTTTCCCGATTACCGCCCGCCCTGGCGGCGTGCTAGTCCGCGCCGGCCACACCGAAGCCGGTTGCGACCTCGCCGCCATGGCTGGTCTTGAGCCATCCTCGGTGATCTGCGAAATCATGAATGACGACGGCACCATGGCCCGTCTACCGGAACTGATGGTTTTCGCTGAGCAACACCAACTCAAAATCGGCACCATTGCCGACCTGATTCACTACCGCGCCGCCTCCGAAACACTGGTCAAGCGCGTTACCAGCAAAACCGTTGCCACCGCGCACGGCGAGTTCACGCTTCACGCCTATGTCGACCAGGCTGGCGGCGCCACTCATCTGGCGATGGTCAAAGGGCAGATCCCGCCCGGCGAAGAAACGCTGGTTCGCGTCCATGAGCCTTTGTCGGTTCTCGATTTTCTTGACCCGGACAGCAAGCGTCAGTCGTTCACTATCGATCAGGCACAGGCCGCGCTGGCCAAAAACGGTCACGGCGTCATCGTCCTGATGCATCGCACTGAAGACGGCGAATCGCTGATCGCCCGCCTCACTGGCGAAAAGCCAAAAACACCCGCCAAGTGGGATCCCCGCACCTACGGCATCGGCGCTCAGATTCTGCGCGACGTCGGCGTCAGCAAAATGCGTCTGCTTTCCAGCCCA
>CAYRBE010000180.1:0-4970 GCA_964422345.1 uncultured Dechloromonas sp. | reverse complement strand
CTGCTGCTGGTGATGACCAGCGCCAATCCGCATGGCGAGGCGCTGGTGATTGATAATAGCGAAGCACTGACCCGGCTGGCCGGCATTGCCGATGCTTTCCTCTGCCATAACCGCGACATCATCGTGCGCTGTGATGATTCAGTCGTCCGCTCCGGTCCGACCTTTATCCGCCGGGCGCGGGGCTACACCCCCGTGCCGATTGCGCTGGCTGAAGATGGCCCAAGCGTACTGGCGCTGGGGGCTTACCTGAAAAATACGGTCTGCGTGCTGAAAGGTAAGCAAGCCTTCCTGTCGCAGCACATCGGCAGTCTGGACAATGCCTCGGCGATTGGCTTTCTTGAAGAAACGGTCGCTCATCTGCTCGGCATCCTTGAGGTCAAACCGGACCTGATCGCCCATGACCTGCACCCTGATTTTCATACCACCCGGCTTGCTTTGCGCCTAGCTGCCGAGTGGCAGATTCCGGCAGTTGCGGTCGGTCATCACCATGCCCATATCGCAGCGATCTGCGCCGAACATCAGCTTGATGAGCCGGTGCTCGGGCTGGCAATTGACGGTGTCGGGCTAGGGCCGGATGGTGGGCTGTGGGGTGGGGAATTGCTGCGGGTGGATGGCGCGCAGTGCACCCGGCTCGGCCATCTTGCGCCATTGGCCTTGCCCGGCGGCGACCGTGCTGCCCGCGAGCCGTGGCGGATGGCTGTCAGTGCGCTCCATGCTTGCGGGCGGAGTGCGGAGATTCCGCGCTTTCTGGCCAAACACTTTCCAGAGCGTGATGGTAAGTTGCTTGCCAGCATGCTCGAACGTGGCTTGAATTGTCCGCAAACCAGCAGCCTTGGCCGCTTGTTCGATGCCGCAGCCGGTCTGCTGGGGTTAAGAGCCGAGGCCTGTTATGAGGGGCAGGCGGCGATGGAGCTTGAATGTCTCGCTGCGTCTTACGGTGTGGTCGAACCCATGTTGAATGGCATGCAGCTAAACCAGCACATCGCTGATTTCACCCCTTTGCTTTCTCGTTTGGCCGATTGTGACGATCAAGCCTATGGAGCGGCCTTGTTTCACACAACGCTGGCTGGCGGACTGGCAAGTTGGGTGAGTGCTATCACCCACGGAGATTTCCCGAGTGCTGCGGTGCACGAGCAAAAAACGGCAAAAATTGTGATTGGCGGCGGCTGTGCCATTAACGCGGTATTGATGACCGCCTTGCGGCAGGCTTTGCAACAATATGGCTTGACCGTTTTTGAGGCGCAACAGGCGCCGCCGAATGATGGCGGTCTAGCCTTGGGGCAAGCTTGGGTTGCCCGGCTAGGCCTGCCTGGCTACGCTGGGTGAATGGGCGAAGGCAACGGTGTTTCGGCCACCCTGTTTGGCCTTATACATTGCAAGATCTGCCAACTGACGCAGGGTGTCGAGGTCTTCGCTGTGAGTCGGGCAGACGGCGATGCCGATACTGCATGAAATCGTCAGTTCGCCGGCCTTAGTGGTGATGGGCAGGGAAATTGCGGCACGTATTTTTTCGCCAATTAATTGAGTGCCCTCTGCGTCGACAACATTGGTCAGCAGGACGATGAATTCATCACCACCATAGCGCGCCACGGTGTCGAATGAGCGTAGTTCCAGCGTCATTCGTTTGGCTGCTTCACAGAGCACATGATCGCCAACTTCGTGACCGAAATTGTCGTTAACTTCCTTGAAATTATCGAGATCGATCAGCATGATCGCGAAATGGCTGCCATTGCGCTGCCAATTGAGCGCGGCCTGATTTAGCCTGTCATTAAACAGAAAACGGTTAGGGAGATCGGTTAGTACGTCGTGAGTGGCAAGATAAGCCGACTTTTCGTGCGCGACATGCGCTTCACAAATGGCTTTGTAATGACGAATAGTCAGCCACGGAATGAAGAAAAATCCGCACAAAAGTAGGAGAAAAATGGTCATGGCGCTGGTATCGAGAAAATCAATCCAGCGGAGTTGTTGTGTGTAGGTAACAACCAGCGGTTGCGTGCCGTTGTTAATGCGCTCAACTCGTTTGAATCTGGGGAGCATTAACTTATCCAGTGTCGATCCTTCGGCGATGGATTTTCCAAAAAGACGCTCTTCCCTGTTACTTGAAAACTCGGCACTAAAGCTGATCTGACTATTTTCTCTGCCGGGGCTGGGGGCGGGGATCAGGGAGTCGGTTTTGATCAATATGAGGGCAGCCATCGTGTTGCCAAAGAAGTTGAGCGAAGCATCTTCTACAACTCGCGGCTGGCGAACGATTTCCTGTAACAGAATGTAGGCGTTGCCACCTTCGTAAAGTTTAAATACTGGTGATGCAACAGCGCGTGTATTGCCTTGAGCTCGCGCTAGCGTATGTGAGAGGTAATCGACAGTTTCCAGGCGCAGACCATAAACTGCCTCAGCCTCTGGAAGCACAGGGTGCATAAATAGAATTGGCCAGGTGTCGGGCTTGCGGACTTGCTCTTTGTCCGTGCGTTGCGTTAGTTCGGCGAAGCGCTTGAGTGTGAAGTCAGGTCGCCAGCCGTGGCGTAGCGAAGTTTCCAGTCTTTGCTGGTCACTGAGTGCCACCTTGCGGGCAATCTCGATCATGTAAATGTGAGGGTAAGCCGACGCAGCAGCAGCGGCATAGCGCTGGGTGGATTCAATATCGTCGCGCTCTACCGCCTTCAGGAAGGCAGAAAGTCCGGATAAAACAGTCTCGTTGGTGTCGAGTTTGCTTTTGATGTTTGCGCTGAGACTCTGTGTTTCTTCATCGAACATCCGCTCGTGCTGGCGGATTTCGGCGCTCATCAAGAGATGCGCAGTGAATACAATGATACCTACCCAAGCGGTGAGCAGCGCAGCTAAAGTTGGTTGGTGGCGAGTACTAGGCACGATCTTCCCCTTTGGCCTAGTGTCGCATTAGAAAAATGCTGTGTAAATATTTCTTTAGTAGTAGTTGGTTATTTTCTATTGCTGAGCTTCGCAGGGCTGTTTGGGGTCAAGTGCTACACCCCAAGGGTACTGATGAAGCCCCTGCACAGCAAGACGGCCAGTAAAACTGGCTCGTCGCTGTGGATTCCTGCGGGGCGCGGTGCACATCGAAAAAACGCAAAAACCACTATTTAAAACATGATGGGTATTCAGCTGTCTTTTGCCTTGGCTACTTGAATAAGCGATCCATATAGCTGATGACGTGGGCGGGGCGTAGTGGTTTGACGATATAGCCACTTGCACCGTGGCTGGCAGCTTCGGCCACCATGCTTTTTTCGGCGCTGCCGGTCACCATGACGACAGCGGTTTTTGGGCTGGCGGCGCGGATTAGTGGTAGCGCTTCAAGACCCGACATGCCGGGCATATTGACGTCAAGACAAAGCACTGTGGGTTGGTGGGTTCGTGCTGCAGTCACAGCGTCGGCACCGTTAGCGACGGTTTGGACTACCTGCAGGCCGCATTCCTCAAGCAGGCCGCGGAGAACAAGCCGAACTGCACCGCTGTCATCGGCGATGATAGCCTTGCCACGACGACCGCGCGGGCCATTTAAATTGATGTTATTCGGTTTGGATGGGGTGGCAGCAGGCGCGGCGATTTCATAATCTGCGGGGGCTGCATGTTTTCTGGTTTCGCAGACTAAAGCCAATTCCCGCACAATTTGCGCTTGGCCGAAGGGCTTGTGGATAAAGCCTGATGCACCGGCGTCGGCAGCGCGCTGTTCGACATCGCTTTCGGTTGAGCCGGTCATGAACAGGACATCGATTTGCGGTGCCATGGTGTGGATGGCGCGCAAAATAGTCAGACCATCACGTCCCGGCAGGTTGTAATCGAGGCAGACAATATCCGGCCGGGTGCGCCGGATTTCGGCTTCAACTTGCTCGCTACCATCGGCAACCATGCCGACAACCTCATGGCCGACATTGGCAAAAAGCGAAGATAACAACAGGCGTAGTGAGTTGTTGTCATCGACGATCAGAATTCGCATGCTCGAACGTCCTGTAAAAGATGAACTGAAGTAATTACCTATTCAGAATACGCTGAATCGAGCGATCCCGCGTACATGAGTTTCATGGACCGGCAGTGGTATGACGATACTAATTTATTAATCGCCGGATAATTTTAATTTCACCATCATAACTATCTAGTTATTTGGTCTGACAAGCAACTTGTCGCTATCGCTTTGCATCTGGAAAGTCGACTGTGTGGTTTTCCCGTTGTTTGTATTGGCATGTTTTGTAAGCAATTGAATTTATTTGATAAATCATTCTGGCCTGCTTGTTGCTGAGGTATGTGCAAAAAACATATTTTTACAACAGAGCGATCTTGTCGGTCACTGGCCGGCGTTATGGACATAGTGGGGGATGATTTATGGCCAACCAAAATTTGATTTCATTGGAATCTGACGAATCCATCGACGCAGCTGCAACGCGCCTGTGTATTTCACGTCGGGAATTCCTGCAGTTATGTGCCGCAATGGCAACCACGCTGGGTTTGCCTCAGGGGGCTGATGCGGCTGTCGCCAAAGCAGTGGCGACCAAGAAGCGGCCAAGCGTGATCTGGCTGCACTTCCAGGAATGCACAGGCTGTACCGAGTCCATCCTGCGTGCCGAGCACCCGACGCTGGAAAATCTGATTCTCGATGTCATCTCGCTGGATTACCACGAGACTTTGTTTGCAGCTGCTGGGCATCAGGTTGAGGCAGCGCGCAAGCAGGCGATGAAGGATCACAAGGGCGAATATATTCTCGTCGTTGAAGGTGCGATCCCGACCAAGGACGGCGGGGTTTATTGCAAGATCGGCGGCAAGACCGCGATTGAATTACTGCATGAATGCGCCGCCGATGCCGCAGCCGTGATCGCCATTGGCTCCTGCGCTTCCTGGGGCGGCATGCCTTCAACCGGGCCGAATCCAACCGGTGCTTCCAGCGTTGGTCAGGTATTGAAAAAGCCGGTGGTCACCATTCCTGGTTGCCCGCCCAATCCGTACAACTTCCTTTCTACCGT
>CAYRBE010000179.1:0-5020 GCA_964422345.1 uncultured Dechloromonas sp. | reverse complement strand
AGACAGGAGATTGGCACGCACAGGAGCTTCGCCCAGATTCATTCAGTAATTAACCGCGTGCCTTGCGGATTTCTTCCATCACCTTGCGAGCGGAATCCTCAATCCGGGTGCCCGGACCAAAGACTGCCTTGGCGCCCGAAGCAAAGAGATAATCATAATCCTGTGCCGGAATCACACCACCGGCAAAGACGATGATGTCATTCGCACCCTGCGCCTTGAGTGATTCGACCAAAGCTGGCAACAAGGTCTTGTGACCGGCTGCCAGAGAAGACACGCCGATTGCGTGAACGTCATTCTCAATTGCCTGACGTGCAGCTTCTTCCGGCGTCTGGAACAATGGCCCCATGTCGATATCGAAACCGAGGTCAGCATAGGCTGTCGCGACCACTTTGGCGCCCCGGTCATGACCATCCTGACCCAGCTTGGCGATCATGATGCGCGGCCGACGGCCTTCTTGTTCGGCAAACTTGGCAACATCTGCCTTGATGGTTTCCCAGCTTTCCTGACCTTCCACAACGCCTCCGTAAACTCCGGAAATTGTCTGATTGTTAGCGCGGAAACGACCGAAAATTTTCTCCAGCGCATCCGACACTTCGCCCACCGTAGCACGCAGGCGAACCGCCTTCACTGCAAGATCAAGCAAATTGCCATCACCGGTTTCAGCCGCCGCAGTCAGTGCAGCCAGCGCAGCATCAACGGCAGCGCTATCGCGGCTGGCGCGAATGTTTTTCAGACGAGCAATTTGTGAATCACGGACGGCGTGGTTGTCGATATCGAGAATATCGATGGCGTCTTCCTTCTCCATCTTATATTTATTCACACCGACGATGACATCCTTGCCGGAGTCAATCCGTGCCTGCTTGTCGGCGGCACAGGTTTCAATCTGCATCTTGGCCCAGCCGGATTCAACCGCCTTGGTCATGCCACCCATCGCTTCGATCTCTTCGATGATGCCCCAGGCTTTGTCCGCCATGTCCTGAGTCAACTTCTCCATCATGTAGGAGCCAGCCCACGGATCGACGACGTTGGTGATATGGGTTTCTTCCTGAATGATCAACTGCGTATTACGCGCAATCCGTGAAGAGAACGCGGTCGGCAGCGCAATGGCTTCGTCGAGCGCATTGGTATGCAGCGACTGGGTGCCACCGAAAACTGCCGCCATCGCTTCGATGGTAGTCCGCACGATGTTGTTGTACGGATCCTGCTCGGTCAACGACCAGCCGGAAGTCTGGCTATGTGTCCGCAACATCATTGACTTCGGACTCTTGGCGTTGAACTTAGTCATGATGCGATGCCACAACAAACGGCCTGCGCGCATCTTGGCAATTTCAAGATAGAAATTCATCCCGACCGCCCAGAAAAAGGACAGGCGGCCAGCGAAGGTATCGACATCCATACCGGAAGCGACCCCGGTGCGAACATATTCCATGCCGTCAGCCAGCGTGAAAGCCAGTTCGATCGCCTGATTTCCGCCGGCTTCCTGAATGTGATAGCCGGAAATCGAGATCGAATTGAATTTCGGCATGTGCTGCGCGGTATAGCCGAAAATATCGGCGATGATTTTCATCGACGGCTTGGGCGGATAAATATAGGTATTCCGCACCATGAATTCTTTAAGAATGTCGTTCTGGATCGTGCCGGACAACTGGGCCTGTGGCACGCCTTGCTCTTCGGCGGCGACGATGTAGCCGGCGAGAATAGGCAGTACGGCACCATTCATGGTCATAGAAACCGAGACTTTGTCGAGCGGGATGCTGTCGAAAAGAATTTTCATGTCTTCGACCGAATCAATCGCCACCCCGGCTTTGCCGACGTCACCGGTGACGCGCGGATGATCCGAGTCATAACCCCGGTGAGTAGCCAAGTCAAAAGCGACTGAAACACCCTGACCACCAGCGGCTAGCGCCTTGCGGTAAAAAGCATTCGAAGCCTCAGCGGTGGAGAATCCGGCGTACTGACGAATTGTCCATGGCTTGACGGCATACATGGTCGGTTGCGGCCCACGCAGATAAGGCGCAAAACCCGGCAATGTATCGGCAAACTCAAGACCTTCAACATCGGCCTTGGTATAGAGCGCCTTGACGGACAGCCCTTCAGGAGTATTCCAGTTTAGATTTTTGACGTCACCGCCCGGGGAATGCTTTGCAGCCGCTTTTTCCCAAGCATCTAGGTTATTGGAATCAAAAACTTTTTCAGACATGTCGTACCCCTTGCCGATTCGATTTTTTCAAGCTGATAATGCATAATTCAAAATTCTACACTTATCAACCATGATTTACATACGCAGTTAATCATAATACTGTATACATAATTATGGATGCAAGCTGGCAATGTACTAACTTGCACACTGAAAACCACACTTGCCTATATATATGACACGCATCGTACCTACCGCGCTTTATCAAGAAGTTGCCGAACGCCTCCGGGAGCGGATTTTCGCCCATGAGCTAACGCCGGGCGACTGGATTGACGAACAAAAGCTGGCCGAGCAGTACGGCATCTCGCGCACCCCATTGCGCGAGGCGCTCAAGGTGCTGGCTGCCGAGGGGCTGGTCGATTTGAAACCACGTCGGGGTTGCTACGTCACGGAAGTGTCGAGTCAGGACATAGACGAAATCTTCCCGCTGATGGCATTACTCGAAGGACGCTGTGCCTGTATCGCGGTACAACAAGCGACACCTGCAGACATCGCCAAGCTGAAAGCTATCCACGAAAAGCTTGAACTGGCGGCAAAGGAAAACCGGATCAACGCCTTCTTTGAAGCCAACCAGGAGTTTCACCGGACGATTCAGGAAATGACCAACAACCGTTGGCTACTCTCGGTGATTCAGGATTTGCGCACCGTATTGAAACTCTCTCGCCTGCACTCGCTGTCTCTCGAAGGTCGCCTGCAACAGTCGCTCGACGAACACCGGGTAATCATGGCGGCATTCGAAGCCGGCGATGCGGAAAAAGCCGAAAAGAGCATGCACGATCATTTGCTCTACGGTCGCGCTGCGCTGGCCAAAATCGGCAATACGTCCAGCAAAAAAGCCAACTAAGCCAACACCCATGACTGCTACGGTGGACCTCGCAAAAACGGCAGAAATCGCGACGCTGACGCTGAACAATCCAGGCAAACTCAACGCGATCAATTTGAGCATGTGGCAGCAATTGGCCAGCCACATGGCAGCGCTCTCCGCTGACTTAAGCGTGCGCTGCATCGTCATTCGCGGTGCCGGCAATGATGCTTTTGCAGCCGGTGGCGATTTGGAAGAGTTTGTCAGTGGCCGCGCCACGCTGGAGCAGGCCATGCATTACCACGGCGAGGTGGCTGCAGCGCTAAATGCCATTGCCGACTGCCCACATCCGACGGTGGCGCTGATTCAAGGTGCCTGCATCGGTGGCGGACTGGAAATTGCCGGGGTCTGCGATCTTCGCATCGCCAACGAAAGCGCCCGTTTTGGCGCGCCGATCAACAAACTGGGATTTTCAATGTATCCCGGTGAGATGGAAGGTCTGCTCAAGCTGGTCGGCGCTGCGGTAATCAAGGAAATCCTGCTTGAAGGGCGCATCCTGACCGCGACCGAAGCCTACGAAAAAGGTCTGGTCACCCGCGTTGTTCCGGATGCACAAAGCGAAGATGAGGCCTACGCCACGGCCCGTCGCATCTGCGCTGGCGCACCGCTGGTTGCGGGCTGGCACAAACAATGGATACGTCGCCTGCAAAGCGGCAAGCCGCTGAATGACGAAGAAAAAGCCGCTTCCTTCGCTTTCCTCGAAACCGAGGATTACAAGGAAGGCTTGGCCGCTTTCCTCGAAAAGCGCAAGCCAGTTTTCAAGGCCCGGTAAACAAGCTCCACAGCATTTTTCCGGCAAGCAGAACAAGCAAGCCGGCAAATATCCGTTTCAAAGTGGCCACAGGCAATCGATGCGCCAACCGTGCCCCATAAGGTGCGACCAGCATCGTCGTGATAACCAGAAATGCCAGCGCTGGCAGATAAACATAGCCAAAACTTCCAACTGGCAAATCAGCCTTGCCCCAACCGTTGAAGATGTAACCCAAGGTCCCGCCCAGAGCAATCGGCAAGCCCACAGCAGCGGATGTCCCGATTGCATGCTGAACTTTCACGTTACACCAGGTAAGAAAAGGCACGGTCAGAGAACCGCCGCCGATGGCGACCAGCGATGACAGAACGCCTATCCCCAGCCCTACGCCAAGCACGCCAGCAGAACCCGGCAATTCACGAGTTGGCTTAGGCTTCAAATTAAGCGCCATCTGAATCGCAACAAAACAGACGAAGAAAGTAAAAAACACTGCCAGCGGACGAACCGGCACGCTCGCCGCAAAAAACGTCCCCACCGCCGTACCCAACAAGATACCCGGCGTGATGGTTTTGAATATATCCCAGCGCACTGCACCGTGGCTGTGATGCGTGCGTATGCTGGCAATGGCAGTAAAAATAATGCTCGCCATCGACGTCCCCAACGCCATGTGCAGCGTTTCAGCTGGTGGAAACAGGCCTTGTGCCGCAAACATCAGGGTCAAGGCGGGGACCAGAACCAAACCGCCACCGATACCCAGCATGCCGGCAAAAAATCCTGAGAATGCCCCCAAGGCGAGAAATCCAGCGATCCAGATCAAACTCATGCCAATCATTCCTGTGTGATAGGAGGCGGATATTAGCAAGTTCTGACGCACTGCTTTCAGTTTTGGTTTTTAGCAAAAATCGGCGTGCACCGTAGCACTGGTCTCAGCCACTTTAAAATGCCAAAATGCATACCAAAATCACAGGGGACGATCCATGCGCACACGAATCAAACAAAGCCTGATCCTGACCGCCACGCTACTCGCCACTTGTGCGGCCCAAGCGCAAGCTCTTCATCTAGTCACCGAAGAAGCCTATCCCTTTCAGTATCTCGAAAACCGGGTATTAAAGGGGATGTCGGTAGATATTCTCTCGGAAATGGCGGAGCGCTCTGGGGTCAAGGTCGAGCACGAAGTTCTGTCTTGGAAGGATGCTTACGACCGCGCGCAACG
>CAYRBE010000178.1:0-5088 GCA_964422345.1 uncultured Dechloromonas sp. | reverse complement strand
AGAAACAAACGAGTCGCCCCGGGTGACCGGGGCGACAGGTGCAGATCGGAAATGAAAAAGATCAAACGATTTCTGCTTTTTCGATAATTACATCTTCAGCCGGAACGTCCTGATGGAAGCCCTTGTTACCGGTTTTAACGGCGCGAATTGCATCGACCACATCCATGCCTTCAACGACTTCAGCGAAAACGCAGTAGCCCCAGCCTTGGCCGGACGGTGATTTGAAATCGAGAAAATCGTTATCAACGGTATTGATAAAGAACTGGGCGGTTGCTGAGTGCGGATCATTGGTACGAGCCATGGCAACGGTGCCACGCTTGTTTTTCAAACCATTGGCAGCTTCATTTTCAACAGGATCTTTGCATGGCTTTTGATTCATGCCCGGTTCCATGCCGCCACCTTGAATCATGAAGTTCTTGATGACGCGGTGGAAAATCGTGTTGTCGTAGTGGCCGGCTTCAACATAAGCCAGAAAGTTGGCAACAGTTTTCGGGGCCTTCTCAGCATTGAGTTCGAGGCCGATGACGCCGTGGTTGGTGGTGAGTTTGATCATTACAGGTCCTTATTTTTCAGAGATGACTTTGACTTCTTTGATGATGATGGGGGTGTTCGGTACGTTCTGGTAATTGCCGAAATTGCCGGTGGGCACCTTGGCGATATTGTCTACGGTGTCCATGCCTTGAATTACCTTGCCGAAAACGGTGTAACCGAAACCGCTCGGGTCGTGCTTGTTGGGGTAATTCAGAGAATCATTGTCCTTGTGGTTAATGAAAAACTGGACGCGGGCAGAATCTGGGTCGCTGGTGCGCGCCATCGCAACGGTGCCACGAGCATTGCTCAGGCCATTGTTTGATTCGTTTTTAATTCTGGGGGTCAGTACTTTTTTCTCGGCCATTGCCTGATTGAAACCGCCGCCCTGAATCATGAAGCCATCAATCACGCGATGGAAGATCGTGGCTTCGTAGAAGCCATGTTTGGCATTGTAAAGAAACCATTCGACCGTTCTTGGTGCCTTTTCCGGATTTAACTCAAGGGTGAACTTACCCATCGTCGTGGTGAATTCAATCGTTGGCGCAGCCCATACAGCGACTGATGCCAAAAGGCCAATAATGAGGCTGGATACTTTTTTCAACATTACGCACTTCCTTCGTAAATAATTTTCCATTTGCCGTCTTCGCGCAGCCAATACTGGCGTTTCTTCATCACATTGCTCAGATTGTTACTGCGGTAATCCTGATCGAAGGTCACGACAACAACTTCTTCCTTGCCCGGATTGCGGAAAAGGGAAATATTATCGACTTTGACCTTGATCCACTCCTTGCCTGCATTGACCTGTTTCTTGTGGGCGCTGAACTGGTCATAGCTCTGGTCGGATGATTTGAATCGTTTGGAGTAATGCTTGAGATAACGATCGGTGTCCTTGGATTCCCAATCGGCGCGCCAAGTGTCGATGCTCTTGTTGAGTTCAGTCCGTTCCTTAGTCCAGTCGTCAAGCGACAGCCACTCGATTGAGTTGCTGATAATGACCGGGGTTAGCCCGACCTGGAGGTTTTTGGCAACCACATCAAGATCCTGATTGGTCAGGACAACGCAGCCATCGGAAGCTTTGGGCGGGCGGGCAAAGGTATCTGAAGGGGTGCCGTGCAACCAGATACCACTCCCCTTGCGGCCTTGTCTTTGGTCCCACTCATTTGGGTAATTGATCGGAAATGCGCCGCTGCCGTAGAGGTCAGCAAGTTTTTGCTTGGGTAGATTGGCGGTGACGTGATAAACCCCGACGGGGGTCTTTTTGTCACCCTCAGCAAGCTTTTCAGCGCCCAGCTTCCCTTGAACCACATAATAATCAGAGACAAAACGTGGACGCCCGCCATTGGCTTTGTCATTTTCATAAACATAGAGTCGGGAGCGTTTGGTGTCTACAACGATTGCATAGCGTTGGTCCGGCTGCATTTGCAGCAGGTAGCGTGGGATGTTCCCGGCTTCAGGTTTGTCCTTGTAGGCATTGAGCCGAACAATCGCCTCTGCCCGCAGGTCTGCAACTTTGTCGGGCGGCGCGCCATTCATGGCACCGAAAGTCTGGATGGGCTGGGTTTTGGCGAGTAGTAGATCGCCTTTGATCAGGTGTGCCAGACGATAGTTGGGGTGCTGGCGTAGCAAGTTTTCAGTTAATTGAAGCGCGTTGCTTAAGCGGTTATTTTCAATTTCCTTGAAAATCTTGGTGAGCTGAACTTCGGGTCCGGAATCTGAAACAGTATTCGGCGTCCGACTAGTTGACTGGGTAAGCACGCTGGCCGTGACTGGTGCTGCAACAACGGCAGTACCCGTAGCGATTTTTTGCTTGTGCGAAGATTTATCGGTCGCCTTGGCGACCGATTTGGATGCTGGTTTTTTTGAAGACTTGGTATCTGTTGGCTGTTGCTTGGCGAGAACGCCACTGGCCAAACAACTGGCCAGCCCAAGAATGAAAAGCTTACGACCCAGCATTAACGAGAGTTTTCTTCCTTGATCAACCACTTGTTACCAGTCCGTACAAAAACCAATGACTTGGTAGTCGAAGTGCTGAGTCCTGGCGCCTTGTAGTGCTGGCGGAATTTAGCCGTTGCCTTGTCACCATTGATCGAAATTTGTGGCTCGTCAAAGGTGACTGAAATAGAACCTGATTTGCCGGCAATGCGGGCTTCACGTTCTGCTTCCCAATCCTTGCGCGCCATGCCCTTGGGGGTGTTGAAATCGCTCGAATAAGACGCGAGGTAGGATTTCACATCCTTGCGTGACCAGGCGCTGGCCCAGGCAGAGATCGCCTTGGTGATTTCTGCATTCCCCGAATCTGTTGCCGCTGGCGCTACAGTGCTTGCCGGCTTTACCTCGGCTTGTTTGGTTTCAACAGGCTTGGCAGGTGTGGTTGATGCAGCACCTTGGGTGGTCGTCACAACGCTGGCGGTTGGTGCGGCAGCGCTGGCTGGCGATGTCTTGATTGGCGCAGAACCCGTGGTTGCGGCCGGGGCTGCTGCGACAGTGGCGGCTGGTGCGGCTGTGCGCGGTGTGCCTTTGCTAGACGTTGTAATCAAATCACGGATCAGCGCTAGTTTGTTTTGGGTTGCGGCATTTGCGTTGTCCAACTGCAATGCCTTGTCATAGGCCTGACTTGCCAGTTTGGCGTAGACGTCACCTAAGTTTTCGTATGCGATGGCATAGGAAGGATGGGTGCGAATGGCCATTTCCAAGGCAGTGCGCGCTTTGTCGTATTGCTTTTGCTGGGCGTAAAGTACGGCCAGATTGTTATAAGGCTCGGGCAGTTCCGGGTAGTCTTCGGTTAGCTTGGTGAATACGGCAATGGCTTCAACCGGCTTGTTCATCTCGGTGTAAATCAGGCCCTTGAGAAAACGACCCTGTGCATCTTTAGGTTTGTTACTCAGGTAAGCATCAACTTTTTCAAGTGCTTGCGGGTACTGGCCCTGTTTGATCAGGCGTTGAACTTCCGGCAAATTGTCGGCAAAGGCAGGGGCTGCGAAGCCGATAGCCAGGCCAATAGCGAGAGCGCGCAGGGTCTTCATCTGCGCAAAACGGGGCTGGAGCAAGGTTTTCGAAGTCATCGCTATGTTATAATTTTCAAGGTTATACAATCCCTTGATTCTACCAAAAACGCCGGCAATTCCATAGGTTTAAGCGCATCGGCGGCGCCACTATAATCTCCCCGTATGCTAAAAATTTATAATTCCCTCAAGCGCGAAAAACAGCTTTTCAAGCCAATCGAACCTAATAAGGTTCGCATGTACGTCTGCGGCATGACCGTTTACGACTATTGTCACCTCGGCCACGCTCGTGTGATGGTGGTATTTGATATGGCGTATCGCTGGCTCAAAGCATCCGGTTATGACGTGACCTATGTTCGCAATATCACTGATATTGATGACAAAATCATCAAACGGGCAGTTGAGAATGGCGAAACCATTCAGCAACTGACCAATCGTTTCATTGCTTTCATGCATGAAGATGCTGATGCGCTGGGTGTGCTGCGCCCCGACCATGAGCCACGGGCAACCGACTACGTGCCGGAAATGCTCGACTTGATCAGCAAGCTACAAAGTAATGGCTTGGCGTATCAGGCGACGGACGGCGACGTAAATTACGCTGTTCGTAAATTTGAGGGCTACGGGAAATTGTCAGGAAAATCACTGGACGATTTGCGGGCAGGTGAGCGGGTCGAAGTCGATACTGCAAAACAGGACCCGCTTGATTTCGTGTTGTGGAAACACGCCAAACCGGGTGAGCCGGCTTGGTCGTCGCCGTGGGGCGAAGGGCGTCCAGGTTGGCATATTGAATGTTCGGCGATGAGTTCCAGCCTTTTGGGTAATCATTTCGATATTCATGGCGGTGGTCAGGATTTGCAGTTCCCTCACCACGAGAATGAAATAGCCCAGTCGGAAGGCGCTAATTGCTGCAGTTACGTTAATTACTGGATGCACAACGGTTTTGTTCGTGTTGATAACGAAAAGATGTCGAAGTCTTTGGGTAATTTCTTCACGATTCGCGAAGTGCTTAAGCAGTTCGATCCGGAAGTGGTACGTTTCTTCATTCTGCGAGCGCATTACCGTAGCGCCTTGAATTATTCCGATGCTCACCTTGATGATGCCAAGCGCAGTCTCGATAGCTTGTATTTTGCGTTACGCGATGTGCCGGCTTTGCCGCTAGCCCAAATCGACTGGAGCGATCCATTTGCTGCGCGTTTTGCCGCCGCACTGAATGAGGACTTTGATTCTCACGGAGCGATTGCGGTACTGTTCGAGTTGGCGGGTGAAGTAAATCGTCAGCGTAGCGGTGAGCTTGCCGGTTTGTTGGTTGCGTTGGGTGGTGTCATCGGCTTGCTGGAGCGCGAGCCGGTAAGCTATCTACGCGGTACCGCCGGCGCAGTTGGCGGGCTTGATGATCTGGCTATTGAGGCTTTAATTGTTGAGCGCGCAGAAGCCAAGAAGGCAAAAAACTTTGCCGAAGCTGATCGGGTACGTGATCTCTTGAAAGCTGAAGGTATTGTGCTTGATGATAGTCCGCAAGGTACATCATGGCGGCGTGGATAAACTCTTGTTAAAG
>CAYRBE010000177.1:0-5098 GCA_964422345.1 uncultured Dechloromonas sp. | reverse complement strand
GCCCACTGCATCACCGTCCGCCAAGGCGACGATCTGGTCCGGCTATTCAACCCATGAACCCGCCCCTGACCTACCTTCCAGCCTACCTCGGCCTGTTTGTCTCGCTGCTACTGGGCGTGACATGCAACTCCTTTCTGGACATCCAGTACGGCAGTTTTGGCGTAGAAGTCATTATTGCCGCCATCCTCTTTGGCTGGACGCTGAAGATTGGTTGGCAGCAACACGGCGAAGCCGACGAAACCGCCGCACAGAAGCAGAAAATCGTTCTGCTCCTTGGCGCAGTATTTTCGGTTTTGGTCTTCATCCCGATGTGGGGCTTCCCCCGTGCCGGGCTGTACATGCTGGCCGTATTGCAGGCCGCCCAGAATTGCATCACGACGACCCGCCGCCATTTGTACTTCGGCCTGCTCGTCTCGGCGGTAATGGTGATGTTTGCCGCATCGCATTATCGGGCCGACTGGACCATGCTGTTCTATCTCATCCCCTACATCATCGCGGTTGTATTCACGCTGGTTTCGGAACAGATCAGCCGCCGGGCTCAAATCATCCGTCAGACCAGCCTGGGGAATCCTGGCCACACCGGGCAAGGCATCGCCATTGCCGCCGCAACCGCAATCATTCTCGGGCTGGGCGGCATACTCTACCTCGCTACGCCGCAGGTGACCTGGCCCTATATCAGCTGGCGTTACGGCCAACTGACCAATATCGGCCTGCTCGGAAACGCCGAGGGAGAATCCCCCTCAAGCCAATCGAGCAGCGGCAATTCGGGCGAGGCGGGTTCATCCGGCAGCGGAACTGGGCAAGATCAGGGAAATGGAGAGGGTGGAATGTCATTACCGGGCCAAGGCTGGCCCACCCCGGCGCAAATGCGCGATGCGGCAAAACGCCCCGGCATGCCGGCATGGCAATCAGGCACCATCATGCAAATGGCCAACATGAGCGAAGCCATCGGCGAAGCGCTGGCCCCGATCAAAACCGCAATCGAAGACCTCTGGAAACAATTCAAGGAATGGCTGGAGAAAAACCGCAACGTCGTCCTGGCCAGCCTGATAGCCGCATTGCTGCTGGTCATCCTCGCGGTGCTGGTGCTGCTACTCCGCGAAGCCAAAGCCGGCATCTGGCTACGCAGCCGCTACGACTACTGGCGCTTGGTCAAATTAGGTAAATACCAAGCTGGCACCCCGGGCGCAATACAGTTCTACCGGGCAATGGAACGACTTTTTGTCACGCTGGAAACACCCCGCGAACCCACCGCCAACACCCAGGAATTTCTGCGCGAAGCCACTTATTACCGCGACCATATCCGTCAGGAAACCAGCGAACTGACCCGACTGTTCGAGCAATTCCGCTACGGCCCAGCTGAACCGGATAATCAACAACTAGAACGGATGCGCCAGCTCTATCGGGTGATCTTTCAAAAACTGGCGAACAGCCCCGGTTAGCCGCTGTTGATGAGCGCTGGAGGCACCCGACAAGGTGAGCTGATTTAGGTTTTATTGTCGTGCTTGCACGGGAGGGCAGATACATTTTGTTTTTTGATGTTTTGACCGGTGCACCGTAGCATTCCGAAACGCTCAAAAAATACGCATCCCCTTTTTTGGGGCAGCCGTCGGCTGCATAGCCGACATTGAACGATATGGCCTTGGACCCTAGACCACAGTAGCGGTGTATTATGCGCTTGAACCACAGGTTTCAGGTTTCTCGCACCTGACTGTGGGCTGGAGGCCAACGCAGATGACCGACACGCCTCTCCAGAAATCTAATTTTTCAATGCGGGTACTTATTTGGCAGGTGTCTCTATGCAAATAATTGGTTCGCAATTTTTTAGTCAGCTAGGCATCCGTGCAAAACTGATCATAATTTTTGTCGCCATCAAGGTGGTGCCACTAGTACTGCTCGCCGGATTCGCCTGGCAAGCCGCGCAGGAACTAGGTGAAGGTGTTTCCTATCGTGCCGTGCAAATGGCTGACGCGATGCACATCACTCAGCAACAAACCGGCAAAACAGCCGTCGACGATGCAGTGGAAGCGCTCGACAAGCGTTCGCGTGAAGCCATCGAATCGCTGACCACCAATCTTGCCCGGGAGGTCGCAGACTTCCTCTACGATCGTGACAAGGACGCTCTACAGGCGGCAACGATAGAACCTTCTGAAGCAGCTTATCGCAGCTTCCTAGCTCACCGGACGCGTGAGGTTTACGAACACGGCAAGTACGCACCAACAGCCGATGGCAAGGGCTGGATGCCAGTCACGCCGATCAGTAGCGACAACCCAGTACGTGCGCCGCTACCAGATAATACGAAAGACTTTCACACCCGTTTGCCGGAGAATTACGGCACAAAGGTGCTGCATCCGTTGTTCCTCGAAATGAGTTTTGTCGACGCCAGTGGCATGGAGAAAATCAAGGCACAGCAAGGCGACGTTCTCAAACCGGGTCTGCGTGATATCAGCCGCCGCGAGAACACCTATGTCAAAGCTGAATCCTACTGGCCGGCAGTGAAGAATCTCAAGGTTGGCGAAATATATGTTTCAGAAGTCATCGGTCCCTACGTCCCGACGCAATGGATCGGTCCCTATACAAAAGCCAAGGCTGATGAGCTGAAGAAACCATTCACCCCCGAAGCGTCGGGATACGCTGGCCTGGAGAACCCGGTCGGCAAGCGTTTTAGAGGCATCGTTCGCTGGGCCACACCGGTTGAAAAGAACGGGCGCATCGTAGGCTACGTCACGCTGGCACTTGATCATGCCCACCTTGAGGCTTTCACCAACCGGGTGCGACCAACTACAGAACGCTTTGCTCCGATTGCTGACCCGGCATCCGGCAACTACGCTTTCATGTGGGATACAAAGAGCCGCGCGATATCGCATCCACGCGATTATTTCATTGTCGGCTACGACCCGGAAACAGGTCGACCGGCGCCACCTTGGATGGATGGTGAACTATGGGATGGATGGCAGGCCAGTGGCAAATCCTGGCCAGAATATCAGGAGACCGTGCCACCATTTCGCGATCAATCACTTAAACGCAAGCCGGCACCGGAGTCAGGCAAGTCTGGCAAAGTCGGCCTTGATTGCCGTTACCTAAATTTCTCGCCGCAATGCCATGGCTGGGACGCGCTGACCGAACACGGCGGTTCAGGTTCATTCGTAATTTTCTTCTCAGGATTATGGAAGCTGACAACCGCAGCGACAATTCCCTATTACACCGGTCAGTATGGTGCCAGCAAGCGCGGTTTCGGCTATGTCACGATTGGTGCAAATGTTGATGATTTTCACAAGGCAGCTACCGAATCAGGTAAGCGCATCGATGGGTTGATTGCCACAGCCGATGGCGAGCTGAAAAAAGAACGCGAAGGGATGTTGACCGCGATTGGACAGCACCTGAGCAGCACCGCGCTTAGCCTTAGCGTGGCCTCGGCTGTAATGATTGTATTGGTAATTGCTATTGCCATCTGGATGGCCGGCGCGCTGACCGATCGCATTACCGAAATGAGCAGTGGTATCAAGCGCTTCCAGGATGGCGATCTGGCACACCGTCTGCCGGTACGTGGCGAGGACGAGATGGCCGATCTGTCAAAATCATTCAACCACATGGCGGATGAGGTGCAACAGTCTTTCGGTCGTCTTGAGGAAGCGCGTAGTTCGGCGGAGGAAGCGAGTCGCATGAAGAGTGAGTTCCTGGCCAACATGTCGCACGAATTGCGTACGCCACTTAATGGCATTCTTGGCTTTTCGGAGCTGCTTGAAGTAGAACTTGAAGACCCAACGCTGCGCGAATATGCACAGACCATACGCGTCAGTGGCGAACACTTACTGAAACTGGTAACAGATGTGCTCGATCTGGCCAAGATCGAAGCCGGGAGAATGGATTTCAATCTGGCGCCGGTAGAGCTGCCCGAGCTGCTGCGTGAGATCGTTGCCATGCAACGTGGTCACGCCCAGAAAAAATCCCTGTCAATCGAACTGGTTGAAGCTGGCCTGCCATCTACCGTTTTTGCCGATGGCGCACGTCTGCGCCAAGTGCTACACAACCTGATCAATAATGCGCTGAAATTCAGCGACCAGGGCGGGGTCACAGTGCGTGCGACCAGCGAAGAGAATGGCGACAGCGTGCGCATCGAGGTTGAAGACACCGGTATTGGTATCGGTCCTGACGAGCAGGCGTTTATCTTCGAAAAATTCCGCCAAAGCGAAAGCTTCATGACTCGCAGCCACGAAGGTACGGGCCTCGGACTGACGCTGGCCAAAGAAATGGTTGAGCATATGGGCGGCACCATCAGCATGGTGTCGACACTGGGTGTCGGCTCATCTTTTTACGTAGTGCTACCGGCTACAGGCGGGAGGGCATAAATGACAAATACGATTCAGACAAACGCAAGTAGACGAGCCCTTGTGGTTGATGACATCTTGGTGAACCGCAGCTTGGCCGTTGCCATTTTGACCAAAATGGGGTGGCAAGTCGCCAATGTAGATAGCGGAAGCGAGGCGCTCAGATGGCTGAGCAATAATCCGGCAGTCGATCTTATCTTGCTCGACATCAAAATGCCTGATCTTTGCGGCGAGGATGTTTGCCGGGAATTACGTGCCAATCCTGCATTTTCGACGGTTCCGATCGTGGCATATACAGCACATGCCATGCAGGCTGATATTGATCGTTTTCTTGAGAATGGCTTTAGCGCGGTAGCAATCAAACCAGTTTCTATACAAGGGCTAAAAGACGTTGTCAGAGGACTATTCCCCGAAGGCACGCCCCCATAATGACAGCCAGTCGAGGATAAACCCATGTCGAGAAAATTTACGGCGCTAATCATTGAAGACTGCCGGATCATTCAACAGACAATCAAGGCTATTCTGATCAAATCCGGGTACGAGGCAATCGTGGCTGATACTGGTGAAGCCGGATTGGCTCTGGCCATCAGCACTCACCCGGATATAGTCTTGGTAGACGTTCTGTTGCCGGGAGCCCTGGATGGGCTAGACGTCTGCCACGAAATTCGTTCAGCAAAGGGGCTTGAGAACACACCGATATTGATTTTAAGTTCCTTGGCGCAAGAAGCGGATTTTGCCGCCGGGCGACTATACGGTGCAGATGACTATCT
>CAYRBE010000176.1:0-5105 GCA_964422345.1 uncultured Dechloromonas sp. | reverse complement strand
ATCTCTCTAAGCACAAAAGCTCAGTGAGTAATTGGCCGATTATGCGTATTTATCTCGAAAGCCCCGGAGAAATGCGCACAGATTAGTCACCGCCTCTTCACTGACTGCGTTGTACAAACTGGCACGAATGCCACCCAGCGATCGATGTCCTTGAAGACCAACCAGGCCAGCATCGCGCGCAGAATCAAAGAAAATAGTTTCAAGTGCAGGGGCCGCAAGCCGGAAAGACACGTTCACTTTCGAACGATCCATTCGTTGGGCGTGCGGAACAAAAAAGTGCGGAGATTCATCAAGCACATCATACAAAGCAGCCGACTTTCGCTTATTGATTGCGGCCATTTCGTGCAAGCCACCAATGGTTTCCTCAATCCAGCGAAGTACCAGGAGTACGGTGTGAATGGCGGCTACCGGTGGCGTATTGTGAATACTTCTATCACGTACGTGAACACGCCAATCAATCATACTAGGCAGACCTTCTGGCACCCGTGCCAAAATTCGGTCACGCACCAGAACCACTGTCACCCCGGCCGGCCCCAGGTTTTTTTGTGCATGCGCATACACAATATCCGTATCAGATAAATCACGCGGCTGAGAAAGAAAACTACTGGATAAATCAACAACTTTTGGTACGCCGGAAAGCCCCGGTGTGTTTGCAAAACACAAACCTTCAACGGTTTCATTATCAGCCCAATGCAAATAAGCCGCTTTAGGGTCATATTCGATTTCATTTGGCCTTGGCAGCCGAGTGTAAGCGCAATCGGCACCACTCCAAACGACCCGGTGTTTAACACCAAGACGAACTGCCTCATCAATGGCTTTTCGACTCCAATAGCCACTATCAATGTACTCCGCCGGATGATCATGATCTCTAGCCAGCGCAAGGGGGATGGCGGCAAATTGCAAGGTGGCCCCACCTTGCAAAAACAGAACATGCCAATCAGCCTCCAAACCCAGCAGGCGTTTTACCCGTATTTCGGCCTCATCCAAAATAGCCCGAAACCAATCACTGCGATGACTAATGCCATGCACGGAAATGCCTACTTCAGGAACAGCCAAAACTGCCTGAGATGCCTCAAGCAACACAGCATCAGGTATTGCCCCCGGTCCGCCACTAAAGTTATGAAAATTTAACCTTGTGGTTAGGGCGGAATATGGTTTAGTCAAGGAACCCTCTTTTGCAAACAAGCTTATTTGTGCGCCTAAGACAACTCAGCCAACATATAGTTCAAATCAATAACCCGTGCCATCCGCATAGGTAAAAAAATTGGTCAGATGCAGCTTACTGAGCGGCTGGTGGATACCACTGCCCACACGGCGGGACAACACCATCTGCCCCTTTGTAGTTGGGGCGTGACATGGTTGTTCTGACCGGGCCGCTCATGCCATCGAACAGCACGTCAAATTTAGTCTCATAGCCCTGCTCATCACAATACAGCCACTCCCAAACCAACTCGTCGCGTGCCTTGTAATACATGGACCATTGCGGCGTGGAAGGACCTAGCAGGCGCAGGATTTCCTCCTGCGTCGTTTTCCCCGGCAGAATTTTGGCAAAATATTTGTAGCGCAGGACATTATCAATACTCTGCAAACGCTGATCCGGGCCAATCTGCACCATGAAGGTATGAGTTCCGGCTGGCCCGCGCGGATAAGCAAGCTGCTGCGAGCCATCCGGATTTTTCCACACCAGTGCCGGCTGCCCCATCGCAGCAGTCACCTCGGCCAGCGACGATACGCCGGGCTTCAAACCGCTGCCGGAATAGCTGGCACAAGCTGACAAACCCAATACTGCAAGGCCGATCAACAGCCATTGCCCAGATTTCCACATCACCATGACACTACTCTCCAGAGATAGATTTTGAACTGATTCTACTCAGCCGGCGATCAGTGGGCCAGCCACAAGGCTCGCACCCAATACAAGTTTTGACTAGACTGCAAGAAAAAGAGGGAGAGAGCAATGAAAATCCAGATTCTCAGCGACGTTCACAACGAATGCGCCGAAACGCCTTACCTTGCCACCCGGACCAATGCTGACGTGGTTGTCCTGGCCGGCGACATCGGGCATGTCGCCAACTCCTTCCAGTGGGCCGCCGACAACTTTGCCGGCAAACGTATCGTCATGGTGACCGGCAACCACGATGCCTGGGGCCATGAATGGCACGCCCTGATCGCGCTGATGCGGGCTCAGGCTGCCCGTTACGGGATTGATTTTCTGGAAAATGACGAAGTGGTCATCGACGGCGTGCGTTTCATCGGTGCCTGCCTGTTCACCGACATGAAACTGTTTGGCCACCACAGCTACCCGACAACGCTGGAGCAAGCCCGCCACCGCATGTGTGATTACGCCCAGATCAAACTACGTAATCCCGGTGCCCTCTTCCGGCTCTTGAAACTATCCCGCACCCTGCGTCCTGAAGACAGCATCCGCCTGCATCACCACTCGCTGCACGACATTCGCTCGCGGCTTGCCACACCGTTCGACGGACCTACAGTCGTGGTTACCCACCATGCCCCGTCATTGCGCTCGGTCGAGCCCCGCTTTAAGCACGATCCACTTTCGCCCTGCTTTGCCAGTAATCTCGACGACACTGTTGAAGCGAGTGAAGCGGCACTCTGGATCCACGGCCACACCCACGCCGCCTTTGATTACACCCTAAACCGAACACGCGTGGTCTGCAACCCGGTGGGTTACCGCGACCAATTCCACGGTAAGCCAGCTGAACAGGTAGCGGGTTTCATCCCGGACTTGGTCATTGATCTCTAAAAACAAAACCCCACCAGTCAATTGGAACTTAGTGGCGGGGTTTTTGATAATGCTACGGTGCACACCCGATTTTGGTCAAAAACCGGGAAACACCTTGCTAGCTTACATTTCGAGCGAAATAAACAGGGGACAACTCATGGACAACAATAAACGCCCTGTCGCCCGCGTGCGGAATGGTCGCTGGTAGTCGGGGAAAGGTCAGTGCTTCCGGCGTCGCCTGCGTCGGTTCAGCCGAGTTCGAAACTGGTGATCCCGTAAGTGCGCGCAAGCGCGATATCCGGTTCTCCACGGGTGTACATCCTCGCGGTCTCGAAAACGGGCGTCATGCAGAAGTGCTCGGCCAGTGCCATGGCATCAGAGTTGACTGCCGGTGTGTCGAGATAGATGTCGCTTCCCGCTGGAACGGTGTTGGCTAGCGCCGAGAACAGTGCCATGGCGATGGCGGGCTGATTGGCGAACAGCGGACCAATCTTGAACCCCGACCGGCAAGGCCGGATTTGGCCGTAGCCCGCAATCTGGCCGCCCTTGATAGCAACCTGTCCGGTGGCATGCGGTTGTGAGAGCCAGGCGTGCAGAAAGGCGCGGCGATCGTTGGGGAAGAATTCGCTGTCGAAGTCCGCGATCCTGTCCATGGGTTCGCTGTGCAGAGGTCTCAATGCGCAGCCGTCCGCGAACCGGCTCTTGTCCGCGCCGGCCTTACCCACATGGCGAACGTTTGCGTGGGCCAGAACAAACCCCGAGCGTCGGTAATTCTCCTGTTGCGCTACCACCCCATCGAGTCCGACATTCCTTCCCGCCAGCCGCTGCATGGCGGCTTGCCAGATCTGCCAACCGTAGCCCTTGCCGCGCCATTCTGGAGCGACGATGTAACACCCGATAAAACCAAAACCGGTGCCATAGCGGATCGCTGAAATCACCGCCGCCGGCTGCCCGTCGACGGTGCCGATCAGAAAACCGCCGGGGTCCGCCGCCGCGAAAGGCACATGGTCGTAGATGCCGGGATTCCAGCCCTCAATGACCGCCCAGTTGATGGCCAGGGAAATCTCTGCTGGCCGCATGGTACGAATCTGCATGACACTCCCCATGCCCCGTCTCCCGTGTATCGAGCAAGCCGCCGGATTGCCGAAAATGCGGCAGGCACCAGTTCAACATCATGATATTTTGGCAGTAATGGATAGGAAATTCAACGCATCCAAGGTAAGTATTGCCGCGTTTTTTGCCCCATGCCAAACGAGAGTCAAACTCGTTGGCAGCCTCGAACCCAATGCGCTGGACGAATGCGCCGTTGCAATCGCCCGGACTGCCCGCCGAGCAATTGGCCCGCAACCCCTACTCCACAGCCAATTGCAAAAAGCCCCCGCCGCTCAGTTAGCACTGAGCCGGCGGGGGCTTTTTCATAATGCTACGGTGCACACCCGGTTTTGGTCAAAAACCGGGCATCACCTTGCTGGCTTACATCTCAACCGTAGCCGCTGCTTCAACGAACGACGGAATCTGGTCGAAGTTCATGTAGCGATACACTTCTGCAGACTTGGCATTGACCAGCTTGATCTGCTCCATGTACTCCTCAACCGAGATGATCCGGCCAGCCAGCGCGCACATGGCGGCCAGTTCGGCTGAACTCAGATAAACCTGAGTGTCGATACCAAGGCGGTTCGGGAAGTTGCGGGTCGAGGTAGAGATCGCGGTCGAACCCTTGCGGATTTGAGCCTGGTTACCCATACACAGCGAACAACCCGGCATTTCCATACGGGCACCTGACTTGCCGAGGGTGGCGTAGTAGCCTTCTTCGGTCAGGATCAGCGCATCCATCTTGGTCGGCGGGGCAACCCACAGACGGGTCGGGATGTCGGAACGGCCTTCAAGAACCTTGGCGGCAGCACGGAAGTGGCCGATGTTGGTCATGCAGGAGCCGATGAAGACTTCGTCGATCTTGGCGCCGGCGACTTCAGACAGGATCTTGACGTCGTCCGGATCGTTCGGGCAGGCCAGGATCGGCTCGGTAACTTCGGCCAGGTCGATTTCGATGACCGCAGCGTACTGCGCATTGGCGTCAGCCTTGAGCAGCGTACCGTTGGCGATCCAGTCTTCCATGGCGTTGATGCGGCGCTTCAGGGTGCGGGCATCGGCGTAGCCTTCGGCGATCATCCACTTCATCAGGGTGATGTTGGAACGCATGTACTCGACCATCGGCTCTTTGTTCAGAGCAACGGCACAGGCAGCAGCAGAACGCTCAGCAGCAGCATCAGACAGCTCAAATGCTTGCTCAACCTTGAGATTCGGCAGACCTTCGATTTCCAGAACCTTGCCTGAGAAGACGTTGATCTTGCCCTTCTTCTCAACA
>CAYRBE010000175.1:0-5109 GCA_964422345.1 uncultured Dechloromonas sp. | reverse complement strand
AGTCGATGCCGATGGCTCGGTGCGCGAATGGCAGCAACTGGTCAATCCCGGCATCCCGATTTCACCCTTTATCGAGCAGCTGACCGGGATCAGCAATGCGATGGTAAAAAATGCACCACCATTTGCGGCGGTCGCTGAAGAAACCTTGCGCCGCCTGCAGGGGCGGCTGTTCATTGCGCACAATGCGCGCTTTGACTACGGCTTCCTGAAAAGCGAATTCAAGCGCTTGGGCATCAGCTTTCGCGGCTCAGTGCTATGCACGGTCAAACTCTCCCGCGAGCTTTACCCGGAGCACAAAAAACACAATCTGGATTCGCTGATCGAGCGCCATAATCTACAAGCTGAAGCCCGCCACCGGGCACTGGCTGACGCCCAGCTGATCCATCAATTTTGGCAAAAAATCCATGTACACCGTAGCACTGCCGATATTGCTGCTGCGCTCCAGTCTCAGAACGCCTTTCCCAGTCTGCCGGAGCATCTCGACCCGGCGATCATCGACGAACTCCCCGACAGCCACGGCGTGTATATTTTCTACGGCGAAAACGATCAGCCACTTTTCGTTGCTAAGTCGAAAGACATCCGCAACCGCGTGCTGTCACACTTTTCGAGCAAGAACACCACGACCAAGGAAATCGCGCTAGCCGAGCAAACACAACGTATCGACTGGATAGAAACCGCTGGCGAATTCGGTGCGAAGCTCAAGGAAGCCCGTCTGATCCAACAACTCCAGCCGACACACAACCGTAAACCACGCAAAAAAGATGAAGCCAGCACACTGGCTTTGGAAGAGCTGGCCAACAATTGGCCGTTTAAGAGCGCGGTGCTGATCCGCGAAGGTGATGAGGCGCACCTGGTTAACCGCTGGCGCTACCTTGGCACAGCAAAATCCGAGATCGAACTCTATGCCCTGCTCGAAACCACGCTGCCGCCTTTCGACCGTGAAACCTACAAACTGCTCACCAGACAGGTCGACAAAATGACGCCGCTACCCAGCAATTTTCAATAATGAAGGGCACCAAATTGAATCCACTTTATAAACTGCTGACGGTTCTGCTCCTGAGCTTCAGCCTGAGCGCCTCGGCCGAAGAAATTGGCTGCAACACCACCGCTTGGCAACTGATCGGTGCCAACCATAGAGTCTGCGTTTACGCCTACGATGACCCGAAAATCCCCGGCGTCACCTGCCACATCAGCCAAGCCAGAACCGGCGGCGTCAAAGGCAGCTTTGGTCTGGCCGAAGACCCTTCTCAGTTCTCGCTGGCCTGCCGCCAGATCGGGCCGATCACTCTGCCGGAAAAACTTTCCGATGGCGAAACCGTATTCAGCGAAAGCACCTCACTGATTTTCAAGGAAACCAAGATCACTCGCTTCCTCGACAAAAAACGCAACGTGCTGGTGTATTTGGCGATCAGCCGGAAAATCATTGAAGGCGCACCGGCCAACGCCATTTCAACCGTGCCTATCCAGCCTTGGGGTGGCAAATGACTGGCCTATCATCACTCCCGGAAGTGACGGCCTACATCACCAAGGATGGCTCGGAGATACGTGAGCTATTGCACCCGAACCAGCATGCCGTCAAAAACCAGAGTCTGGCTGAGGCTCGAATTCCACCCGGCACGCGGACGATTCGCCACCATCACTTACTGACGGAAGAGATTTACCACGTCACGCAAGGCAGCGGCATGATGCAACTCGGTGAGGAGCGCTTCCCGGTGCGCACCGGCGACAGCATTGCCATCGCCCCCGGCACCGCGCATTGCATTGAAAACACCGGGCAGGAAATCCTGCATATCCTGTGTTGCTGTGCCCCGGCCTACAGCCACGAAGACACAGTACTGCTCGAAGGCTAAGCCTTTAAGGCGCGATCATGTCGCGAGCTATTGGCTCAGGGAAATACTTCTTTAAAAGCTTGAGCATGGTGCCATCAGCGCGCATCTGACTCACCGCTTTTTCGATATCAGCCTTCAAACCAACCGGAATCAAGGCTTTGTTAAGAATCAGGCCATGTTCAATTTTTGCCTGATCAAGAAACCACGCCGTATGTGCTACCGGGGCATTCAGTTGATAACGCTCGCCAATATCGGCTGAAACCGCCTGCAAGGCAGGAAATGCCTTGATACGACCATTGTTGAGCATGTTCACCAAGGTCTGTGTATCGGGTACTTCCTGAACGCGGCCTGCAGCCCGCAACTGTTCGATCCACGCATCCCAACCCGCCCCATGGCGATAGCTTTTAACTACACCAAGACGGTATTCAGGATTGGCAACAAAGGCTTCTGGCGTGGTCAAGGCATCACCCTTAGCCGAATATACCAATTGATTCCGCGCCCAAAAATACGGCACAAAATCAGCAAATGCGCGACGCTCATCATTGGCAATACCCGACACACTCATCGCCAGTTGATCCTTGGACAACAGCGTCCAGATTCTCCCCCGACTTTCAAACTTGGGGGCATAACTGCAACGCGCACGCTTGAAAACCTCCTCGACGACATCGCGATCAAGACCCGCGTGTGTTTTGGGGTGATAAAGCACACCCAAATCATAGAATGCGACATCGACCAGCTTGTCACATGCTGCATGGGCGCTACCTGCTAGCAGCAACAGGGCAATTAACGTTGCTTTCAGGAAACGTCGCATCGCAAAACTCACACTGAATTTAGTTTAATTTCTCAGGGCTACCGCAACATTGCTTGTATTTGCGCCCACTACCGCAGGGGCATGGGTCATTTCGTCCTGACTTCGGCTCAGTCGATTTAGCTGCACCACCACTACGTTTATTGCGCCAAAAGTTGTAAATCGCCTGCACGATGACCGGCAGGTTCTCATGAATATCAGCCACCAGTCGGGCTTCTTCCGCTGGCGCAAACCAACGTTCGCCACTCTTCTCAACATCTTCCTTGAGCATTCCGTTCAACAGGAACATCGGTTCCAGTAACTCTGAAAGCTCGTCCGAATGTTTGCCGGCCAGTGCGAACCAGTCATCGGCCAAGCCGGCACCAAAGACATAAGTATCAGCCCAAGCGGCGTAATCGTATTCCTCACAACTCTCATCAAGCGGATAAATAATCGGCGCGATGGTTTCATCTTCCAGCAACGACCTGGCCAGATCATTATTCAAGCGCATCAGTAACTCAATGGCTTCAGCCACCTCAGGGTCACCCATGTTGCTTAAACCCTTACCCAAGGCTTCCGGTAACCAGACGGATGGCAAAACCGGAGCAGGACTACTGACTACGGCGCACAACATCGCCTGAATCTCATCAAGGCGCATGGCATCACCTTGGAATACGGGGGTTTCGAGCAAAAACTCTAGACGGTCAAGATCGCTATCGCTGAGGGGGTTTGGGTTCATGTCGTTATATCCTTGTCAGACGTATCTGGAATCTTTGCCAAGTATAGGTGTCGGAGCCAGCACAGCCAACCACTAAGATGATCCAACCATGCCAAAAATTGAAAAAACCGATGCCGACTGGCTTTCCAGCCTAAGCCCAACCCAATATCGGGTTACCCGTCAAAAAGGTACGGAACCGGCTTTCACCGGCATCTACTGGGATTGCGAGAAAACCGGCATCTACCGTTGTATCTGCTGCGATGCACCGCTGTTTGATTCGACCACAAAATTCGATTCCGGTTGCGGCTGGCCGAGCTTCCATACCCCACATACAGCCAAGCTGATAGACGAACACATTGACCACAGCCACGGCATGATCCGTACCGAAGTCACCTGTCACGACTGCGGTGCACACCTTGGCCACGTATTTCCCGATGGCCCTGCCCCCACCGGGCTACGCTACTGCATCAACTCGGCCTCACTTAAACTGGAAGAAACCGACTGAAGCATTTCCGCTTCAGGCATAATTCGACCATACCCAATACGAGTAAATAACATGAGCTTATACCGCACCCTCACTGCCTGGACTCTGGCCCTTTTCCTCGCTGCCTGCGGCGGCGCAACCCTCCACAAAACCGATACCACTGGCTGGCTCGATCTACGGGCAGGTGCTGCTGATTATGACATTTCCGGCAAATGGTCCACCGCCAATAGCTGGTCAGGCAACTGGGGGGACGCCAACTTTATTCAAGATGGCGCGAAGTTTTACGGCCAGTTAGGCAACTACACCGTCGACGGCTCAAGCAACGGTAATTATCTCTATCTAGCACTCAGCTCTGGCTCACGCGTTTATTACACCGCTCTGCTCAAACGCGAAGCCGATGGCAGCTATGCCGGCAAAGTCGCCCAAGATTTCATCATCGACGGCCCGAGCGCTGATACGGCTGGTTATCAGATCATGATTCTGCAGCGGCCAAAACTCCCCGCTGCAAAACCCGGCACAATGCCTCTGTCTCGCTAGACCAATGCCAAACTTTGCTGGATTCAGAAGGCTTATTCAGACAAACGAGATTTTTAATTACTGGTACAAAGCTTGATGATTGCTTTTTTAGTTCCTCACCAAAGCTCAATTGCTGTCACAGACTCAGCTTCCTGAGTAAAAACATACGCCCCGGCCTTCGTTAAACCTTCGACAATACCGACGAAGTTTGAATCTAAATCCTGACTGCGTTCAAGAATTGTCAGCACCCGTTCAACCGAGTCGCGGGCAGTTGTACTGATACTGATTTCCTGCTTATCAGTCAGCCCCAGAAAAACATACATTCCCTCAATGGAGTCTGTCATCGTCTCAAGCTCGTGGCGGGCAGTGGATTGCATATCTTGATAACTGGCGCGCAGCGCTTCTATCGCATTGCGGCTTGAATCCGCCAAATCCCGCAACTCATTGGCCCGAATAATCGCTTCAGTACGCAAGTTGATGTTTTCCACAGCAGCTTCCGCCGCCTCGGCGAGCGTTGCCGCATGATCTCGGATACGCCCGCAAAAATCGTCATCCGCGACAGGCATGTTCGTGACCAATAAAGAGACGCTGTCGTAATTAATGATAAGGCGGTTTCCGAAGCTGAAAATCCGCCCCCGGTCTTTTGAATTGTCGATGATCGATTCTTCAAGCGGCGAAGCTGCACCACGTGGTGTCAATGTCAGGACCTGGGCCGGCGAGCGTAATTGAATGTGACAATCAATGTTGTAAGCGCCCATTGACTCTATTGCCAGCT
>CAYRBE010000174.1:0-5142 GCA_964422345.1 uncultured Dechloromonas sp. | reverse complement strand
AATGTCGCCGATGATTGACGTCATTTCGTGTGCTACATCTGCCACTTCAAAAAGATTTGGGCTGGTGCTAGGGGCAAGGGAGTAGCCGGTAAGCACAGCCCCCATTTGCCCAAGCCAAAGTGATAACCAACTGCCTTTGAAGCCAGTGTGACCAGTGATGAATACCCGTTTGCCTTGCCAGAAGTTAGGGTTTACCATTTTTTTCATGGGGCATTACCTTTTTGCCAAAGGTCTTCAAGGTGAGCAAGTTGCTGGCGGGCAGCGAGTGTTTCGAGTGGAGTCGATTCCCAAGGCGTTTGGTCGTCGTCGATAAGATCAATTACCTTGGGCGATAGGATAAAAAAACCGGCATTAATCATCCCTTCGCTGCCTGGTGGTTTTTCGTTAAAGCGAGTAACACGATTGTTGTTTATTTCCAGAGCACCAAAACGTCCTGGCGGTGCGGCGGCAGTGACTGTCGCTAGGGTGCCTTGTTGCCTGTGGAAGATTAAAGCGGCACCTATGTCGATGTCAGCAACACCGTCTCCGTAGGTAAAGCAGAATTCGGTTTCGTCTTTGATGTAATGATGAATTCGCTTTAGGCGTCCGCCCGTTTGCGTGTTTTCGCCTGTATCGACCAAGGTGACTCGCCATGGCTCGGCGTGACGTTCATGTACTTCCATCTGATTGGAGCTGAGATCAAAGGTGACGTCTGAGGTATGGAGGAAATAATTAGCAAAGTATTCTTTGATGACGTAGCCACGGTAACCTAGGCAGATGATGAAATCGTTGATGCCGTGTGCGGCATAAATTTTCAGGATATGCCAGATCATTGGCTTGCCGCCAATCTCGATCATGGGTTTTGGTTTTAGGTGTGACTCCTCGCTGATGCGAGTGCCTAAACCGCCGGCGAGAATGACTGCTTTCATGGTTTTTGTTGTGACGGATTGAGTTCGATTCCTGACTCAAAGTAAATGTCAGTCATGCTGAGCTTAAGTTCCAGGCTGGCGATTTCAACTATGTCGCCTGGTTCGTAGGTGATGATGTCCCATCCAATATCTCCGCGTCGGCGATAGACTTCGACCAAGGCTTGCTCCTGACCGACGAGCAGGTATTCCTTTAGGCTGGGCAGAGTGCGGTAGGCGCGGAGTTTTTCGCGGCGATCGACGGCTTCTGTGCTTGGGGAGAGTATTTCGATAACGATGAGAGGTTCTTCAACTATCTGTTGCTCACTATCTAGTTCTTGCAGGCGGTTTTCGCAGGTAACCATTACATCCGGGTAGAAGTAACTTTGTTCTTTGCGAAGACGTAGCTTGACGCCTTCGATTAGAGCGCGGCATGGTGTGCCTTTGAGGTGAGCACGTAGTTCGGCAAATAGATTGCCGGTAATAACGTTGTGCCGAATAGAAGCTCCGGCCATCGCAAATATTTCGCCGGCAATATATTCGTTGCGCACTGGCGACTGTGCTTCGTAGGCGAGGTATTCGTTTTCGCTCAGGGTGGTATAGGTAGCTGTTTTCATTTTCTTCCCTTTGGCGTTACGGCGCGGTGATAACTCTATTTTTCCCTGTTTGCTTGGCTTTGTACATGGCCTCATCTGCGCGTTTGATTACTGAGCTTTGCTCATCTTCTGGTCTCAATTGAGTAACTCCCGCACTAAATGTAATGAGTACTTTCTCGTTACCATTTAAAAAGAATTTTTTCGTCAGCTCTCGCTGTAAGCGCGTCAGTGCTACGACAGCTTCTTCGACCGGGGTTTCGGGAAGTAAAATTACAAACTCTTCCCCACCGTAACGGGCAACTGTATCTTGAGGGCGTAAGGTGTCTCGGCATACATTTGCAAGGTGAATTAGCGCTTGGTCGCCAACGTCATGCCCCATCGAGTCATTTAACTTCTTGAAGTTATCGATATCCAGTAGTGCAACGCAAAGCAGGGTGTCGTGACGTTTGTTGCGAGCTACTTCTTTGTTGAACATGTCTTCAAGGCCACGGCGATTTAATACGCCGGTAAGTTGGTCGTGACGAACAAGGTCGCTAGTTGTTTCAAGCTCATGTTCTAGCTCCAGAATTCGTGCTTCTGATTCCCTAACTTTTTGCTGGGTAGATCGTAATTCGTCACGCGAACGTTGAGCATTTATCTGTATGGTGCGGGTTTCGTGCATTACTTCACTGAGTACGCTACCTAACTCGCTGATGTCGGTCGCCGCACTGATTTTGTCAGCACATATTTCGATTTTGTCGTGAAACTCAGAGGTTGCATCTGCAAAGTCGGCGAGTTGATCTACAAACCCAGCCAGCATCCGTTTGATTGCTTCTCTGGCTTCGTTCAGGTTTGCTTTCAGTTGGCTTTGTTTGAAGAGGACCTCTTTTAGCCGCCGCTCTGCATCATCAATGGTGCGCTGTGAAAGGGGTTTATCGAGAATGCCCCGGACAACTTCAATTTGGCCATGTAGCCACTGATCATCAACAACAAGTTCGGTAATGTTTTCAACGAATAAGTTTAGTAAGTGAAGCAAACTGTTTTTTAGCTCAGCTTGGTCTTCTGCAAGTAATTCCAGTTTGAAGGCAAAGCGTTTGAGGCGCGTCAGGAATGCCTGCAGTTCTTCAGGTGTTTTTGCTGAGCGAATGTCTGAAGCAAGTAGTTTTGCATCACTTGATAATTGAGGGCTGTCAACAAGCTGCGTGGCGATTGCAGTTTCCAGTGTGTAGGCAAATAAATTGCGCAACTCTGGAAGTAAATCTGACGATGCTACGGTGGACACCGATAAATTGGGTATTTTCGATGCCGAGGCTTCTTCTGCAGTCTCGTCTGACGCTATGGATAGCGTTGGTTCGTTACTTTGGCCCCAAGAGCGCAACAAGCTTTGTAGTCGATTGAACAGCGTTTCTTGATTTGCACCTGAGCTTGAGAGTACATGTTCAACAGATTCACGCTTTCGGGCTGAAGTGAATCCGGGATGTTTTGCATCCCATTGTTTAAGCAAGGAGCCCAATAGCTCTGCCCAAGAAAGTTTTTGGCTTTCTGTGAGCGCGGTGATGAACGACGTCAAATGCTCCTCGTAGCGCTCCCAGTTCTCTGCTTTTGTGGCTTCTTCGAGCTGTCGAGCCAGACGCAGTTGGTCAGGAGTGTTTTTAGGAAGGGCTGAGGCTAGTGAGCGTAATTGCTTTTCCGGAAATGCGCTGGTAGTTGAGGTCGTTCCTGATATTTCGCCATAGAGCGTGAGGTAGTTGTCAGGTGTTGGGGGGATTCGACGCGCAGCAAGGAGTCGAAGTGTTTCTCTGGCGATTTCAAATGGGTTGGTTAGTGTCGTCATGTTTAATTCCTGCGGATTGCGCTATACTCTCGCCCCGTGCAATGGGCCCCCGTAGCATGAAGGTCGTGCAGTTGATTTGTAATCATCAGGTATCAGTTCGATTCTGGTCGGGGGCACCAGTAAAAAATACTTAAGCCATTCTTCGGAGTGGCTTTTTGTTTTTGGTATGGCTGGAATGTGTCTACTCATTGCCTGGTGAATCAGATGAGTGTTTGATGCATTGTTTATTTCCGAGTCTATTGGATAGTGCTTTGGCAGCGGCGAGCATCGCCTTTGCAACGGGGCTATTCCATTCTGCGTCGAACTCTCCTATTGAGCCAAGCCCTGTGATAGCAGCAACCATTGCGCCAGTGTGATCGAAAACAGGGGCGCTAAAGCCGTTGATTCCAGGGGTTAGGCTGCCCGTGGCGCGTGCAATTCCGTATTTACGGATATCGGTTAAAGACTTTTCGAAATTTCTACGGGTATTTGTAATCGATGTATTCGTCAGTGTGGCAATTTCTGAAAGCTCATCATCAAGTAATTTTTTTAGAAATGGTGCACGATAAAAAGCGGAAAAAGCTCTGCCTGTTGCCGATTTATAGAGCGATAACACTGTTCCTGCTCTTAGTGTGATTGTCACGGGGGAGCCGGCATCAACAATTCGTACAATGGTTGCGCCATGGCTTCCCCATACTGCTAATGCAACTGTTTCTTGGATTTCTTCGCATAAAGCTTCTAGGATTGGTTCGGATAGCCTTACGGGGTCCAGTCGCCCCAAGCCTGAAAGACCAAGTTCTATAGCGTACGAACCAAGATCATATTTTCCACTACTTGAATCTTGTTCAACTATACCAATACGAAGAAAGCTAACCATGTAACGGTGGGCTTTGGCTGCAGGCATTCCTGCGCCTTTGGCGATGTCACGTAACATCATCGGGCGGTTTGTGGCAGCCAAGATATCCAATAGACGAAAACCGACCTCGATTGATTGAATCCCTTGTCGTTCGTTTTGGTTAGGTTTGAGCATTGAGAATGAGTGGTTCGTAAAGCTTCTATTCTATGCATCTCTCTGCGCTTTGTGGCGCCCTTCATATAATATGATTCAACATATGTAATAGGGGGGTGGCGATGCGTGCAATTCTGGTGGCAAATCCAAAGGGTGGGGCGGGTAAGACAACATTGGCAACAAACCTTTCGGGGTATTTTGCAAACAACCAATTAAAAACAACATTGTGTGATCTGGATAGGCAGCAGTCAGCATTACGCTGGATGGCCTTTCGTGGCGAAAATCTCCCGCAAGTGACCGGCTATTTCGCTGGCAATCAAATTTTGGTTAGTCTTCCGCAAGATAGTGACCGGGTGGTCATCGACGCGCCGGCTGGATTGCAGGGTTATAAGTTGACGGACTATCTCCGTGCGGCGGATAAGGTCGTTGTGCCCTTGGTGCCTTCGATATTTGATATGGCGGCAACAGAAGATTTCCTGAACTCTATACGGGGCGAAATGCGGGGGAGTCGTTCGAAGGTTGGTATCGTCGCAATGCGCGTAGATCCGCGGACTAAGGCTGCTGGGATGCTCAAAGAGTTTCTAAGCCACTTTGATGTGCCAATTGTGACCTATCTCCGCAATACTCAAAATTATGTCAATGTGGCTGCTACGGGTGGCACCATATTTGATCCACCAAAAGGAAAGCATCGTCGTGATGCTGAGCAATGGGAGCCGCTCATTGATTGGCTGGAAAATTAAATACAAGGAAGTGGAAGATATCGCTTGACGGAAGTGCGACCGGTCTGGATAATGCGGCCCTTCACTGACGCGGGGTGGAGCAGTTGGCAGCTCGTCGGGCTCATAACCCGAAGGTCGCAGG
>CAYRBE010000173.1:0-5144 GCA_964422345.1 uncultured Dechloromonas sp. | reverse complement strand
CTAACCGTTGCATTGGCATCATCCCGCAGCTTGCCAAAAGTCCCCTCATATTCCGACTCAACTGTTTGCATCAGATCACCAGCGGCAACGCGTTCAAGCAACACCGCTATTTCACTAATTGCTGAACCACTAGTGGTCAGCAGACTGTTGATTCCTTCACCCAGTTCCTTATAGAATCCTTCGAGAATATCGGTATCAATTCGCGCTTCTAAATCGCCTGCGGAAGCGCGACCAATCAACGCAGCAACAGCTCGTTGAGCTTGTAGTTCGGCGGTACGATCAACCCACTCACCGACGGTCCCAAGGCGCTGACCTCGATCATTCACAATCGGGTTAGTGATTACGTTGTAAATTCTGCCACCAATATCCAACTCGGTTTGACGTGTTGTCTGTAATTCACGCAAAGACTTAAGCGCAGCTTCACGATCCGGGTAAAAATCGCCAATACAGCTACCAACAAATGTCGCAACCGAGAACCCCGGTTGACGCTCACGCATACCCGGCTCAATAGACCTCAAGGTATTAAGTAGCCCTCGGTTTGCATAAATCACCGTACCATCGTCACCCGCAATCCGCAGATTAGAGTTAACACAGTCGAGTGCAATTTGAATCCGTAAATTGTCATTAGCCACTCGCTCGTTTTCAGCAACATTGAACCCTTGCTGAATTTGCATTGATTGCAACCCCTGGAGTACCCGACCGATTTCATCGTTACGGCTGATGTCGACATTGTGAGTAAAGTCGCCACTCGCCAAGCGCCGAAACACGTCAATCATCGTTGCAATTGGCTGAGTAATCGTACGAACAATCGCTCCGGAAACAAAAAAACCAACAATTAGCGCCAGCACACCAAGAATAATCGTCAGCAAGCGATTACCTTCATAGCTGGCTTGGCTCTCAACAAGCTGTTGGTCTGAACGAACTGCCTGATACTTGAACAACTCAGAGGCTTTTTCCGCTGCCAAAGCGTAACTCGGATTAATTTTCTTAAGCAAAATCATGTTTGCATCGCCGAATCTACCTTCCAGCAATGCGACTTTGGCTGGAAGCAAACCATCGGTAGCAAATTGCTGCCGAGCCTCTGCATAAGCATCCGCCATCTGAATATGTTCTTCAGTTGTAATATTTTTTTTGTAAATATCCCACTGCGCTGAAATCTCCGCCATATTGGCTTCAATTTGCTTGGTGTGGTTTTCTAGGGGGTGGTCATGCAAACTGGCATATTGGCCGGCCGGATCATGCTGTAGTGACAAAAGCACCAAGGCTCGATTTTCCGCCATCAATTTACCAATAACCGCTAAAGACTGCGTCGGGACAAGACGCTTGTGGTAGAGCGCACCAACCGCATCATTGGTTTTGCCCATTCCCCATACACCCAACCCAGCGATCAGAACCAAAGCGGCCAAGACAAGGCCAAAACCTGCATTTAGTTTGCCTTTAAGCGACATCCCGGCGAACAAGCCAGGACCGCCTTTGATAACTTCACCGTGGCGAATATTCAGTCCACCCGCCCTTTTTTCACGAAATAAACGATAGGCACCTTCTGCCGCCTCAACCTGCTGCCGAGACGGATTCCTCCGAACAGACATATAGCCAACTGTCTGACCGTTTTCGAGAATAGGGGTCGCTGTCGCCAACACCCAATAAAAATCACCATTTTTGCAACGGTTTTTGACCATGCCAGTCCACGGCCGACCGTCTTTTAGATCCGCCCATAGATCACCAAATGCCTCAACTGGCATGTCCGGATGACGAACAATATTGTGCGGCTGACCGATTAGCTCAGCTTCCGTAAAACCGCTGATTTCAAGAAAATCACGGTTGATATAGGTAATCTGACCCTTGAGATCAGTTTTGGAAACAATCAGCGTATCGGGTTTGAGTTCGATCTCAACACTGGTTATCGGTTGGTTATTACGCACTAGGACGCTCCGGTTTTTTTAACTGTCTGATGATTAGAATTCAGACCATTGGTCGTCGGGGGTAGCCGCGCTAACGCGTTGTAACGGTATACGGGCTGCGGTTGCGGCGCTTTGAATCATTGGGCGCTTATCAAAACCAATTGCCTTAATACTAGGTTGGCTATCAAGCTTAGGCGCTCCAGGCAAACTAAATACGGACACACTCTGGCTCAAGTTTTGCGCCTGCTCTTCCAAGCTTTCAGCCGCGGCGGCGGCTTGTTCGACAAGTGCCGCATTCTGCTGAGTCATTTCATCCATCTGACTAACGGCAAGGCCAACCTGCTCAATGCCGGCACTCTGCTCATTGCTGGCATTTGAAATATCCGCCATGATTTTGGCCACTCGCCTAATGCTGCTAACAACCTCTTCCATGGTTTTACCGGCTTGATCAACCTGACGATTACCTACCTCAACTTTTGCAACAGAATCGGCAATCAAGCCCTTAATCTCCTTGGCTGCTGCTGCGCTACGTTGCGCCAAACTACGCACCTCGGTGGCGACTACGGCAAAACCTCGGCCTTGCTCACCGGCGCGAGCCGCCTCAACTGCCGCATTCAATGCCAAAATATTTGTCTGGAAGGCGATGCCATCAATCACGCCGATAATGTCACCGATCCGATTGCTGGAGTGATGGATGTTGCTCATCGTTTCAACAACCTGTCCCACGACCTCACCGCCCCTCACCGCGATTAACTGCGCCGCGCCGGCAAGCTCGTTGGCTTGACGAGCGTTATCAGCATTCTGCTTTACCGTCCCGGTCAATTGCTCCATGCTGGAGGCTGTTTCTTCCAGACTGCTGGCCTGCTCTTCAGTCCGGCTTGAAAGATCCTGATTGCCAGAAGCAATTTCCTTAGCAGCCGTGTTAATTGCATCGGTTGCGTTCTTGATCGATGAAATTATCTCGTGGAGGTTGTCCACCGTAGCATTCGCATCATCTTTGAGTTTACCGAGCACGCCTTGGTAACTGGCATCAATTTTTTCTGTCAGATTTCCCTGCGACAAACGGGCAAGCATGGCACCAACGTCAGTAAGCGCCTGACTATTGGCAGCAAGGAGTTCGTTCACGCCATCAGACAGTTGTTTGAAGAAGCCAAGCATATTACTGGCATCAATCCGCTTACTAAAATCACCTGCTACCGCAGCGCTGATGATGCCAGATACTTCACGCTCAATCTCAACCTCAGCCGTTCGGTCAGTCCACTCAACAACGGTTCCCAATCGCACGCGATCTTGATTAACAATCGGACTCGCCACCAAGCTGAAATATCGCCCTCCCACATTGAGTTCGGCACGGTAAACACCTTTGAGTCCAGCCAGCAGATTGCGTTGATGGCTAGGTTGCTTGTGATAAATATCGAAATTTGAACCCAAAATAGTATCAGCACGGAAGTTAGGCAATTGCTTACGCAGATCGTTTTCTGCATTGCGCATCATTTCAAGAACGGATGCGTTGCAATAAATAATCACGCCGTCCGGATCAGCCACCATCACGTTGTTTGATGTGACATCTAGGGCTACCTTGATCCGCAAGGTTTCATCGGCCGCCTTCCGATCAGCCTCACTTCGCTGCTTCAACTCAGACTGCATTTTGTCCAGTGAGCGCATCAAGTCGGAGACCTGATCACGACCCGAGACATCAATTTTATTTTCAAGCCGCCCCGAAGCCACGGCTTCGGCTACGCCCAACGCACCAGCCAAGGGCTGAGTAATACTGCGGGCAAAAACGTAGGAGAAAGCAGCGATTAAACCGGCGACCAAAATGGTCAAGCCAATCATTAGCTTCAATACCTTGGCATAAGATGCCTGAGCATCCTCATAAGTAGCTTTGCCGGAACTTGCGTAATACACACGCAAAGCCTCGGCCGCTGCACTGGCTTTAGCGTAAGCTGGACGAACCACTTTGGCATAGGTTTCTGCCGCTTTATCAAAATCCCCCGCCTGCAAAGCCTGATTAGCTACCATCAGACCTTCTTTTACAAAAACCCCACGCGCCTGCTCATAAGCGGCGGCCAGTTTTTGTTCTTCCTCGTTTAGCGCGCGCGATTTGTAGGTTTTCCACAGTTCAGTAATCGTGTCACGATTTTTAATCAACTGATCCGTATGCAAAGTAATCGGATGATCATGTTTACTGACTTGCTTACCGGCCGGGTCATGCAACAACCCACCCAGTACTTGCATATTGTTCTCAGCCATCAAGGTCTGAATACGCAGGACTATCCCACCTGGCTCGAGTTTTTCCAGATAGACCGTTTCAGTCGCGCGATTGATATCTCGCATGTAAAACAGAGCAATCGCCACCAGCACAGAAAACCAGAAGGCCATCCCCAGCGCCTGCCAGAACAACCGTGTCCCAATACGCATGTTACTTAGCATTTTTACTCCCTCCGCCAGAAGCGGATCTACTCTGTGGCGCTATCAATTAGCTCCATGTCTGCACTTGTCATCAATCGTTCGATATCAGTCACAATCATCATGCGAGAATCCTGTGAAGCCAGACCGAGGATATAACGAGTATCAAATGTCCCGGAAAAATCGGGTGCCGGGCGAATTTGTGACTGGGTCAAGGAAATAACATCTGAAACGCTATCAACCACTACACCAATGACTCGTCGTGCCACATTAAGAATGATGACCACGGTAAATGGGGTGTATTCGACCTTGCCGAGTTTGAATTTAATACGTAGATCAACCACCGGAACGATAATTCCCCGCAGATTAATCACCCCTTTAATAAATGGCGGCGCATTTGCAATCAGCGTTGGCGGCTCGTAACCACGGATTTCTTGAACTTTCAAAATATCAATGGCGTACTCTTCGCTCCCTAAAGTAAAGGTCAAATACTCGCTAGCGACTAAATCGACGTCACTTGCCGCGGCACCGGCTTGTGCTACTGCTTCCATATCTCGCTCCTTCGTTCAGCCGTCAGTTGGCTTTCTGCATATTGGATTTGGCCATCCCCGCAATTGCAGAGACATCGAGAATCATCGCCACATGACCATCTCCCATGATGGTGGCACCTGACACGCCGGCCACTCGCCGATAGTTAGCCTCAAGACTCTTAATCACGACTTGATGCTGCCCCACCAAGGCATCAACAAACAAGGCAGCCTTGGCACCATCTGCATCAAGCACAACCATAATGCCCCGAGTAAAGTCAGACCAGCTTGGCTTGATATTGAAAAC
>CAYRBE010000172.1:0-5170 GCA_964422345.1 uncultured Dechloromonas sp. | reverse complement strand
TTTACGATGGTTCGCTCAATTTCAAACTGGCGCAAGAAGCTGCCGACGCTGGCACCATCTGATGCTGGCTAAACGAATTATTCCTTGTCTCGACGTCACAGCTGGCCGCGTCGTCAAGGGAACAAACTTTGTCGATCTGCGTGATGCCGGTGATCCCATCGAGATCGCCCGGCGTTATGACGAGCAGGGTGCCGATGAGGTCACTTTTCTCGATATCACCGCGTCCTCGGATCAGCGCGACATCATCCTGCACATCATCGAAGCCTGCGCTAATCAGGTTTTCATTCCGCTGACCGTGGGTGGTGGGGTGCGCAAAGTCGAGGATGTCCGTCGTCTGCTCAATGCCGGTGCCGACAAGGTGTCGATGAATACGGCGGCAGTGAATGATCCAGATCTGGTTTTCAATGCCTCCAGCAAGGTGGGTTCGCAGTGCATCGTTGTGGCCATTGACGCGAAGCAGACTGCGCCCGGCCAGTGGCAGGTATTTACCCATGGCGGCCGCAACAATACCGGCATGTGCGCTATTGAATGGGCGAAAAAAGTTGAACAACTGGGCGCGGGCGAAATCCTGCTGACCAGCATGGATCGCGACGGCACTAAAAACGGGTTTGATCTGGCATTGACCCGTTCTGTGTCTGATGCAATCAAGATTCCGGTCATTGCCTCAGGCGGCGTCGGTAATTTGCAGCATCTTGCTGATGGCGTGACTGAAGGTCGGGCTGATGCAGTATTGGCTGCATCGATCTTTCATTTTGGCGAGTACACTGTGCGTCAGGCTAAGGAATACATGGCCAGTCGCGGGATAGAAGTTCGTCTGTGAGCGATCTGAATAACGATCTCGACTGGCTGGCGGCGCTCAAGTGGGACGCTGACGGCATGATTCCAGCGATCGCTCAGGATGAAAACGGCCGGATCGTGATGTTCGCCTACATGAATCAGGATTCGCTGCAGGAAACAGTCAAGTCCGGCAACGCGGTATACTGGTCGCGCTCACGCAAACGTCTTTGGCGCAAAGGTGAAGAGTCTGGCCACTTCCAGAAAGTGAAGTCCATTCGCACCGATTGCGATGGTGATGTGCTGTTGCTGGCGATTGAACAAGTTGGTGGCATTGCCTGTCACACTGGCCGTGAGAGTTGTTTCTTCAACGAATTACAGGGGGAGCGTTGGGTTCCCGCTGATCCAGTTTTAAAAGACCCTAAGGATATTTACTCAAAATGAGCACGCATGACATTCTGCATCGCCTTTCCGAGACGCTCGCCTCACGTCGTAATGCTGATCCGGAAAAGTCTTACACCGCAAAATTGTTTTCCGAAGGCCCGGACTCAATCCTGAAAAAAATCGGTGAGGAAACCGCCGAATTGATCATGGCCGGCAAGGAAGGTAAGCGCCTGAACGTGGTCTGGGAATCAACCGACGTGATTTATCACGTTCTCGTCTTGCTCGCTTTCTACGGCTTGACGATTGAGGATGTGTCGCAGGAAATGCGTCGTCGTGAGGGTATTTCCGGTATTGACGAAAAGGCTGCACGGGGCGCAAAGTGAGCGATTGCATCTTCTGCAAGATTGTTGAAGGCAAGATCCCTTGTCAAAAAGTTTTTGAGGATGACGATCTGCTGGCCTTTAAGGATCTTTACCCGCAGCGGCCAGTACATATTTTGGTGATTCCGAAGAAGCACATTACCTCACTGGCTACTGCAACAGCTGAAGATGCACTGGTTCTGGGCAAGATGCTGGTCAAGGCGAACGAAATTGCAGTCGAGCAGGGAAGCCCGGATGGCTTCCGTGTCATTATCAATACTGGGCGGGTCGGCAATCAGGAAGTGCCGCATCTGCATATGCACATTGTGGGTGGGCCTGAGCCGGTCGGCCCCATGCTCAAACGGATCTAGGAGATAACTATGGGTAGCTTTTCAATTTGGCACTGGCTGATTGTTCTGGTCATCGTCATGCTGGTCTTCGGGACCAAGAAACTGCGTAATGTGGGTGGTGATCTGGGTGGTGCGGTTAAAGGCTTCAAGGATGGCATGAAGGACGCTACGGCTGACAAAGCTGCCGAGCCAGTGCCTGAACCTGCGCCCGTGCCGCCACAAGCAACCCAGCAGGTCAGTGGTCAGACCATTGACGTTGAAGTCAAGGAAAAGACCAAATCGTGATTTTGACCGCCGGGTGGCAAAGCCCACCCTGCAGGGATTGCCCGCATGTTTGATATTGGTTTCTCCGAACTCATGGTCATCGGCATTGTTGCCCTGATCGTTATTGGCCCTGAGCGCCTGCCCAAAGTGGCCCGGACGCTCGGGCATCTGCTCGGCCGGGCGCAGCGTTATGTCAATGATGTGAAGTCCGATATCAATCGCGAAATGCAGCTCGATGAATTGAAAAAACTCCAGAGTCAGGTGACCGATTCGGCTCGCTCATTGGAGGATTCCGTGCGTAATGAGTTCCAGACTGCAAAAACTGCTATCGAGGCACCCGTCCAGGAGGCGGTCAGTGATTTGCAGTCGGTTAGCACGCAGCCATCGGCCTTGCCTGCTACTCCTGATGCTTCTGGTAAGCCTGTGCTATGAGCGATCACGAGACCAACGCTTCGCCTGAAGACTCTTTTATGTCGCATCTGATCGAGTTGCGCGACCGCTTGTTGCGCAGCTTGATTGCAATTGCCGTGATGCTCGGCATACTCTGCCTCTATCCGGGGCCGGGTGAGATTTACGATATTCTCGCTGCGCCGCTTACTACTGCGCTGCCCGAAGGAACCAAAATGGTGGCGATCGGCGTCATCACCCCTTTCATGGTGCCGCTCAAGGTGACGATGATGGTTGCCTTCGTGCTGAGCCTGCCTTTCATTCTTTATCAGGTGTGGGCATTTGTTGCCCCGGGCTTGTACACTCACGAGCGGCGACTTGGTATTCCTTTGATCATCTCCAGCTGTTTTCTGTTTTTGCTCGGGATGGCCTTCTGTTATTTCTTCGTGTTTGGTCAGGTTTTTCACTTTATAAATAGTTTTGCGCCCAAGAGCATTACCCCGGCGCCAGATATTGAAGCCTACCTGTCTTTTGTCATGACCATGTTCCTGGCTTTTGGTCTCGCCTTCGAGGTGCCGGTGGCTTTGGTGGTGATGGTCAAGATGGGAGTGGTTACGATCGAACAGCTTAAAGAGTGGCGTTCGTATTTTATTGTTGGTGCTTTTGTGGTGGCTGCAGTGGTCACCCCGCCTGATGTCGTGTCGCAACTGGCGCTGGCAATTCCGATGTGCCTGCTTTACGAGGTTGGTATTCTTTCGGCTCGGCTGGTTTCAAAACCGGCGGTGGAAGAGAGTGCTACGGTGCACACCGAATAATTGGCAAAAACCAATATTGTGCCGGCTGTTATTCGCAGCTGGCTGGTTTTACCGGGCCGGGAACGGTAATTAAGGTTTCGACCGGGCAACCCTCTTCAAACCACCACAATGTTCCCGCTGACATCTCGGTCCATGGTTCATTGTCAGTCAAGGGTTGGGTTGCAATCACCGCCACCCGGTCATCTGCACTGGTCACTTCGCTGAAATCTACCGTGACATCCTGATCCTTCAGGTGTGCCTGGGCAAACGGCGCTTGTCGTACGATATAACTGAGCTTTGTTGAAGCGTGGGCAAAGAGACAATCCCCCTGAGAGAGCAGGAAGTTGAATTCGCCATGTGCCGCAATACTCAGAGTTAACTCATGGACTGCGGTAAAGAGCTGCTGGCGTTCTGGTGCAGTGCCACCAAAGCGTTTTCGCAGTTCTTGCAGTAACCAGCAGAAAGCTCGCTCGCTGTCGGTCAGGCCAACCGGAATGAAGCTGCCATCAAGGGTTGGCGCAAAGTCGAATAGGTTGCCGTTATGGGCAAAAATCCAGTAACGACCCCACAGTTCACGCATGAAAGGGTGGGTGTTTTCCAGCCCGACTGCTCCTTGCGTCGCCTTGCGAATATGGGCGATGACGTTCTTTGAGCGGATCGGGTATTGGCCAACCAGTTGAGCCACAGGGGATGTGCAGGACGGTTTGGGGTCGAGAAAAATCCGGGTTCCCTTACCTTCAAAAAAGGCAATGCCCCAACCGTCTGAGTGCACATCCGTTGCTCCGCCTCTGGCTTGAAAGCCAGTGAATGAAAAGCAGATGTCAGTTGGCACATTGCAGTTCATGCCAAGGAGCTGGCACATTGGCTACTTTCTCTTCTCTACTTGCATGGCAGGGCGTTTGCCAATTTTGACTTGAACTTCGACGATGGTTTTGTCGCGGCGTAAGCGGAAGCTGATGCGTTCGTCTGGTTTTAGTGCAGCGATTAGCTCAAGCATGATCTGAGGATCTTTGACTGCCTTTCCGCTGACCGAAAGCAGGACGTCACCGGGGCGGATGCCGGCGAGATCTGCTGGGCTGCCGCGTACAACGCCGGCGATCAGGGCGCCTTCTGTGCCGGGTAAGCCGAAGGATTCGGCCAGTTCTGGGGTTATTTCCTGAGCCTCAACGCCGATCCAGCCTCGCGTTACTGTGCCGTGCTGGATGATCTGTTCCATGATGCTGCGTGTGCTGGATGCCGGGATCGCGAAGCCGATGCCATGGTTGCCGCCGGTACGCGAATAAATTGCCGTGTTGATACCAACCAGATGACCATGAACATCAACCAGTGCGCCGCCGGAGTTGCCGGGGTTGATTGCAGCATCCGTCTGGATGAAGTTCTCGAAGGTATTTATCCCTAAGTGCGAGCGCCCCAGTGCTGAAACAATGCCCATGGTGACCGTTTGGCCGACGCCGAACGGGTTGCCAATCGCGAGAACCACATCGCCAACGTGCAGGGCGTTAGCTTGGCTAAAGGTGACGCTCGGAAATTTGTCCCCTTTGATCTGGAGTATGGCCAGATCAGATTCCGGGTCGCTACCGATGACCCGTGCTTTGTGGCTTGTGCCGTCGTTGAGTGAAACCTGAATATCATCGGCGGCTTCGATGACATGAAAATTGGTCAGGATGTAGCCATTGGGGCTGACAATAACGCCGGAGCCAAGGCCGGAGTTTTGTTGTGACTGGCCTTCCGGGCGGTCGCCAAAAAAATGGCGGAAAATTGGATCATTAAAGAGCGGGTGGTTTTGCTGCTTGATCTGTTGTGTGGTGAAAATGTGAACTACAGAAGGCAGGGCGGCACGAGCGGCGTCACGGTAAGA
>CAYRBE010000171.1:1727-5223 GCA_964422345.1 uncultured Dechloromonas sp. | reverse complement strand
TCAAGCGGGGCAGCAATCACATAACTTGCCCAAGTAGCGCTAGCAGCACCCGGCAGGCCAAGTCGCTGCCAGGCCCGACGCGGCGCAGCAAAAGCCCCCACCAGATCTTCGGTAAAAGCGGTACCGGTACGACTGGCTTTCATCATCTCGCCCAGGTCGTTCCATGCACCCATGGCAAACAGCGCATTCGATTCACCTGAGGAATAACCGATAGTCGCGTCAGGTTTTAAACCCAGCAATTGCCGCGTGACTTCGGCGTGCAACTGGCAAACAAAAGACGTTCCCCACAACTGATCAAGCGGGTGTGTCGGATTGCCATCACCCGGCCCGTAGATCCAGTCAGTGGCGGCTTTCATTTCGGAACAACGCGCAGCCACCGCAGCCACCTGCTTAGGCAAGGCTAGTGCAAGCTCACGGCCCATCCCGGGATAGGCCGCAGCCGCACCGGTAAACACAAACGCCGTTTGACCGACAATAGGTGCCTCACGGAAAGCCACACCTTCCGGCACCGGGCCACCACCCGCTAACCAACGCTGCGCCTGCTCACTACGCGTAGCTAATTCTTCAGCACTGGCGGCGACCAAAACGATACGGGCCGGACCTTCAGATGACTGGCGGCCAGCGCTCAGTGCGGCAACAGCACCGGCCTGATCGCCGCCAGAAAAGATATAAAGTTGAGCCGGTGCATCGGGCAACCAGGGCGCAACATTTTCATCGCCAGTCAAACGCACAGTAGCGGGGGCGGCTTCGAGCACAGAAACAGAAACCTCAGCGACCCGCTCACCAAACCAAGGCGTGGCTAGCGATCCATTCTTAGGACGGGCACCATGGTGTAGCGCCAGCGCAGCCGCGGCAACGTGCACCAAACCATTGGCGGCATGCGATTTACCGAAGCTGGCGGCAAGATCAAGGCCAGCGCCGACGTCACCAAGTTGCAGATTAACGACGCTTGCCGAGGTATCAAGCGTGGCAAATACGGGATCACCGTCACGCCGCGCATCATCCAGACGCTTAAGCGTCAGAACAACAGCAGCATCACTCGGCGCACCGCTACGACCAAGCGCCGACAATGCGGCCAGATGCACCGGCTCATGCGAGAGATCCACCGCACCGACCAAGGCCGCATCAATCTCGCCAGCACGAAGTGCACGCGCGGCCAGTTGCAGAGAGACCATGCCCGATGCTTCTTCGGCGGAAACAGTAAATGCCGGACCAGCCAAATCAAGCTGGCTGTTAATCCGGTTGGCCGGGATGTTCGGCATGGTGCCCACAACACCCGACGATCTCAGTAGAGGAACAATGCCGTCACGAGCGCTCGCCAGCCAAGCCGGGTCATCGCTCTCGCCAGCCAGACGCCAGCGCGCACCGTAACGGGAAACCTCAGCATCGCAACCCATACCAACGAGCACTGAAGTTCGGTCACGCGGCAAGCTGACGCCATGTGCAGCTTCGCGCGCAGCCTCAAGAACCATGGTTTGCTGTGCCAACGATTGTTGTAGATCGTTGGGCGGGAAGCGCAAGCCGTCGAGCGCCACGGCAACTGCCTCTCTGGCATCTGATGAGGCATTTCCAGTCAGCAGTTCACGAGCAAAATCTCCCGCATCTTCACCACGGCCAATGCGCGCGCCGACGCCGACAATAGCGACAATAGCTGGACTCACTTGCGCCGCGGCAAAGGAGTCAGCTTTCAAGGTTTCTTCCAGCGACTCGACAATCAGGTGGGCGTTGTTACCGCCGAAGCCGAACGCACTGATCCCGGCGCGCTTCGGCCCGGTCCATGCCTCAGCTTGATCTAATAAACGGAATGGCGTACCGGCCAAGGCATCGTTTGGCTGGTCAATATTGAGCGTCGGTGGCTTTTTGCCATGTTCCATCGCTGCAAGAACCTTAATCAAGCCAGCCACACCAGCCGCTGTAATCAAGTGGCCAAGGTTAGATTTGAGTGAACCAATCGGCACGTCCGAGCAACCGGCAAATACACGCGCCATGCTACGCAACTCAGTCGCATCACCGACTGGCGTACCCGTGGCGTGACATTCAAGCAAGCTGATGTCTGCCGGGCTAAGCCCTGACTGCTCATAAGCGAGGCGTAGCGCCCGCTCCTGACCTTCTTCCGAAGGGGCAAGCAAGCCGCGCCCGCGCCCGTCATTCGACAGACCGACACCGCGAATGACCCCCAGCACCTTACGCCCGGACTTAATCGCGTCGGACAAACGTTCCAGAACCACAAAACCTGCACCCTCAGCCGGCACCAAGCCATCAGCATCACGGTGAAAAGGCCGGCTCTGCCCTGTCTTACTTAACGCAGAAAGCGCGCAGAAACCAACGTGGATGAACAGATCATCAGCCTGATTGACCGCACCAGCGACCATCACATCAGCACTACGATCATGCAGGCGATCACAAGCCAGTTTGATCGCATAAAGCGACGAAGCACACGCCGCATCAAGCGCAAATGCGCCGCCACCCAAACCCAGCGCGTGAGCCGCCAGATGCGCCGGAAGGCCAGAATTGAAACGATTTTTGGGATGCGGACGGGGCATTTTCCCCAGCCAGACGCTCTCAGCAAAACGCGCCATTGCCGCCGAAGGGAAAGAAAGATTACCCAGCACAAGGCCGGTAGTGGCAGCTTTTAACCCGGCCGCCCCGACCATCCCAGCGCTCTGCAGGGCTTGGCGCACACCATGCACCGTGAGTTGAAACAAGGGGTCTAGCGCCTGCAGCTCCTCAGCCGGAATTGCTGTCCCCGTTGGATCAAACTGAAAACCGCTAACATAGCCGCCAACATCAGACCAAGTCCGATCCGCCGACTGCGCGACACTACCCATCACGCTGGCATGCGGCAGCCCCCAGCGTTCGGCGGGAACGTTGGAAATACTGCTCCGGCCAGCCAGCACATTAGCCCATAAGGCTTCCGGAGAAAGTGCACCGGGCAGCGTGCAGGACTGCCCGACGATCGCAATCGGCTCGAAATGCATCTGGCGCGGCTTCATGCGCGTGCGGCAGCAGTATTCGTCTCGCCTGGGCGTAACACCGTTTCAACGCCGATTAGTTCAGCAACCATCTGGCCGCTGGCATCAGAGAAAGCAATGTCACAGACCGTACGTGAATCATGAATTTTGCGTCCGTGCACCACCCCTTGTAGCGGGCCATCACTTAAGCCATCACGGTAGCTACGATATTCACCCATCGCCATGGGCAGTACCGCACCACCCAATACATGCCGCGACCAGAGCAATGCGAGCTGCAAACCACCGTCCATTGCGGCAGCATCACTACGCCAAGACTCCACCGGCCAAGCTAACTTCTGCGTCCCTAAGAGCGTACCTACAATGCCATCACGCGAAACCCCCTGAACCGAGTCGATCACCTGAAAGCTTGGCCCATGGAATAACACATGACCATCGTACACTGCAGCCTGTGACCATGCGTCAAGGCTTGGTGCGACTGCGTTAGGCGGTGCCACAACAGCGCTCTCGGTCATCCCCACTGTCGC
>CAYRBE010000171.1:0-1627 GCA_964422345.1 uncultured Dechloromonas sp. | reverse complement strand
CCAATTGCCAGCGGAATCAGAGCGACGCCCATCTGCTGGAAATGACTCTTCAGGCTCGGCGTGACCATGCCACCCTCCCAAGGTCCCCAGCCGATTGCCCGCACCACACATGAATCACCACGCCGGGCACGCTCGGCACAAGCGACGAGATTAAGCACCTCATTCGCCATCGCGTAATCGCACTGCCCCAGGTTTCCGGTACGTGCGGCGACTGATGAAAAGACACAAAGCGCCGTTAGTGGATCTTTTTCAGTAGCGGCGAGCAATGCACGCAGACCACTGACTTTGGTATCAAACACCCGATCAAACTGTTCATCGGTCTTCTCTTCGATGCGCTTGTCAGCCAACACACCCGCGCCATGCACAAGGGCTGTAATCGGCCCCCATTCCTTACGCACAGTCTCCAGTGCAGCGGAAAGTGCAGTGGCATTTGATACATCGACCGCAATATAACGCGCCTCGGAACCGGCCGCCTTGAGCGCCGCCAGCGTAGCGCGAATTTCACGCAGCGCGAGCAAGGCCGACAACTGACCGTTCAATTCGGACGGTGTCGGTTTGCGACCTTCAGCCTGCGCACGCTGCAATAGAGCGCGCTTAAGACTCGCTTCGTCACTGATGCTGCGCAACTCTTCCGGCTCTTCGCCAAGCGCAGTCCGGCCGAGCAGCACGATGCGTGGTTGTTTGGCCTTAGCCAGCACGAGCAGACCTGCAGCGGTAACGCCACGGCCACCACCTGAAGCAACAACCACTGAGCTGCTGTTGATATTGTCGGCAGCGATGCTTGGCGATGCTGTCTGCACCGACGCCAGCGTTGTGCGCCGCCCATCGGCGTGCAACCCAACCTCCAGCGTTGTGCCGCCGTTCAGCAATTCAGCCACAATGGCCTCAGCCAAGTCGCTAGCGCTGCGCACTTTCTTACCGACCGCGCACTCAAGGTCGATCGCCTTAACCGCAGCCTTTGGCCATTCAAGTGCTGCAGTACGCGCCAGCGCGCTAACGCCCCCCAGGAAGGCGCGTGTTGCATTGCTCCCGGATAAACCAAAATCACCACCTGTATCCTGCACCGTAACGAATGCACCACCTTCAGCTGTCATACGCGCAGCAACTGCACGGCTGGCACGGAAAGCTTCGCGGTTAATTGCAACCGCCTCATCAATACCCTTTACCGCACGCAGACCACCGAGAAAAATAAGGCCATCGGCATCGGCTGGCACGGTCGTAACTACGCTAGCTTTCACACCATGCTTCGCCAAGCTCACCACCACAGCAGCCGCGACACCAGCACCTTCGTCGGTCACGACCAGACGCTGCGCACCAAGGATGCCCGAAAGTGCCATACCAACCGGACTCGCCACCACTTCACGTACAGCAAAACGCTCAACACCACCCTGTGCAGTAGTTTCTGCAGCAGTCGCGGCAGCACTTGCCGGCGCTGCAACTGGTGCCGCAGGTTGGCCAGCCGCACGCATGTGGTCAATAATCTGACCCAACGTACGCAAGGTCGCCAGTTCAGTCGGCTTCACTTCCGGCAGGTTAGGTGCACGTTCGCGCATCGCTGACAAAATCTCGACGCGCTTGATGCTGTCGATGCCAAGATCGGCCTCCAGCTCCATATGCACAGCCAGCA
>CAYRBE010000170.1:0-5318 GCA_964422345.1 uncultured Dechloromonas sp. | reverse complement strand
TGTTTGAGGTGGCAGTCTGTATTACCTGCTACATCATCGTCATGTGGATCGAGTTTTCTCCGGTCTTCATGGAGAAGTGGGGCATGAAAGTGCAGAAGAAAAAGCTCGAAAAAGTACTTTTCTTCTTCATTGCACTCGGCACCTTATTGCCGATGATGCACCAGTCCTCGCTGGGCACGTTATTGGTGGTCATGGGGCCGCAGGTCAATCCTTTGTGGCAGTCCCCGATTGTGCCCCTGCTTTATTTGCTCTCGGCGATCACCATTGGTTACGGCATCGTGCTGTTTGAATCCTGTGTGACTTCATCAGCTTACCGTCGTCAGATCGAGATGCATCTGTTGCAGCCGATGGCCAAGATCATGCTCGGTATGCTGGCAATTTTCATGGCGGTGCGTTTTGGCGATCTGATCGTGCGTGGCGCACTGGGTCATGCCTTTTCTCCCAGTTTGGAAGCCTTTTTCTTCTGGCTTGAAAACGCCTGCTTCCTGATGCCTTTCTTGCTAGTCGGTAGTGCCAATGCCCGGCGTAATCCGGCCAAGCTCTTCCTTGCTGGCTGCGCCATCATGCTCGGTGGGGTATTGCTTCGGGTCAACGGCTTCCTGATCGGGTACGACACCGGCTTGGGCGTCGATCACGGCTGGAACTACTTCCCGTCAATCGCTGAAATGCTGGTCACCATCGGTATGTTTGCTGTCGAAGTGCTTGCCTACATCATCATTACTCGTCGCTTCCCCGTGCTGCCGCGCGATGAAGTCGTCGCGGCTCACTGAATTCGGAGTTAGGAGAACAATATGAATAAACGTGTAACGATTGACCCGGTCACCCGGATTGAAGGCCACCTGCGTGTTGACGTCGAAGTTGACGGTGGGCGGGTCAAAAAGGCTTGGGCTTCGGGCCAGATGTGGCGCGGCGTTGAGAACATCCTGATTGGCCGTGATCCGCGTGATGCCTGGGCAATTACCCAGCGTATCTGCGGCGTCTGTACCACGGTTCATGCGATGGCTTCGGTGCGTGCAGTTGAGAATGCGCTGCAGCTCGAAATCCCGCTGAACGCTCAGTACATCCGTAACATGATCATGCTGGCTCACGCCGTGCATGACCACATTGTGCACTTTTATCACCTGTCGGCACTCGACTGGGTTGATGTCGTTTCAGCGCTTAAAGCTGATCCGGGCAAGGCGGCAAGTGTGGCGCAAGGCCTCTCCAACTGGAGCGGTAACAGCAAGGCAGAATTCACCAAGGTTCAGGATCGCTTAAAGGGCTTTGTTGGTACCGGTCGCCTCGGTATATTCACCAATGGCTATTGGGGTCATCCGGCGATGAAGTTGTCGCCCGAAGTTAATTTGATGGCGACCAGTCACTATCTGCAGGCACTTGAAATCCAGCGTTATGCCAGCAAGATCGTTGCCGTTCTCGGCTCGAAGTCACCCCATATCCAGAACGTTGCAGTCGGCGGCGTCTCCAATCCGCTGTCGGTTGATTCGCAATCGGTGCTCACCATTGAGCGTCTGTTGGCGATCAAGGAGTGGATGCTCAAGCTGGAAGACTTCGTTAAGAACGTCTATCTGGTTGATGTCGGTGCCATCGGCGGCTTCTATGCTGACTGGACCAAGTATGGTCGCGGTATTACTGAATACCTCTGCGTTCCGGATATCCCGCTTGATACCAAAGGCACCAAATTCGCGATGCCCGGTGGTTACATTGAGGGTGGCAAGCTGGATAGCTTCAAGCCAATCACCAGCTTCAACGACAAGTATTTCATCGACGGGGTTTCCGAGGCGATCAAGCACTCCTGGTACGACTACAAGGAAGGCAACAACAAATCCCTGCATCCGTACAAGGGCGAGACCACACCGAATTACACCGACTTCCAGGATGACGGCAAATACAGCTGGCTCAAGTCGCCGACGTTCTACGGCAAGCCGATGCAGGTTGGCCCGCTGCCACGGGTGATGAACATGCTGGCGGCTGGTCACGAGCCGACCAAAAAATATGCCACGGCGGCGCTTGATCTGGTTTCCGCTGTTGCCGGCACCAAGGTGGGCGTTGAGGCGCTGCATTCAACCATTGGCCGTCATGCTGCCCGGGCTGTGGGTTGTGCGGTGCAGGTTGATGAGTTGATCAATCAATGGGATCTGCTGATGGCCAATATGGCCACCGGTGACATGAAGACCTTCAATCGCCCAACCTTTCCAAAGGGCGAGCAGATGGGTGTGGGGATTCACGAAGCCCCGCGTGGCGTGTTGTCGCATTGGGTGGTTATCGACTCAGGCAAAATCGTCAATTACCAGTGTGTTGTTCCAACCACATGGAATGCCGCGCCGCGTAACGAAAAAGATCAACCGGGGGCTTACGAGGCTTGCCTGATCGACAATCCGGTAGCCGATCCAGAGAAGCCGTTGGAAGTTTTGCGTACGGTGCACTCCTTTGATCCCTGCCTGGCTTGTGCGGTACACGTGGTTGATGATGAGACACAATCTGCGGTAACCGTGACCGCCGTTTGATCTGGAACAAGTTGTTTTTATTCAAGGGGCGCGACACTGTTCGCGCCCCAATTTTTTAGGTAAACCCATGCGCGTCGTCGTTCTTGGAATTGGCAACACCCTGCTTACCGATGAAGGTGTTGGTGTGCACGTCATTGAAAAACTCGAGCAAAACTATCGTTTGCCACCGGAGGTTGAGATCATTGATGGCGGCACCTGCGGGATGGAAATGCTGGAGCAGCTTGAAGACCTTGATGGTCTGATCGTGATTGATTGTGTTCGCTACAACAAGCCACCTGCTACACCGGTCTTGCTTAAAGGCGCCGATGTGCCGGTGTTCTTCCGAACCAAGTTGTCGCCGCATCAGGTCAGTCTTTCAGATGTCTTGGCTAGCCTTGAATTTACAGACAAAGCACCGAAAGTAACTGCGATCATTGGTATGCAGCCCGTTTCCATGGGTTTGGGGATGGAATTGTCGCCTGAAGTCGAAGCGCGGATTCCTGATCTGCTGGCGATGACGCTGACTGAGTTGGCCGAATTGGGCATTGTTGCTGAGGCGCGTAGCTGATGTGCTTGTCGATCCCTAAGCAGGTTGTTGCCTGGGAAGGTGATGGCGATTTCGCCTGGGTCGAGCGGCACGGTGAACGTGAGCAGATCAACATGATGCTCCTCGGCCCGCAGCCGATTGGGACCTGGGTTTTGTCTTCTTTGGGCCTGGCCAAAGAAGTCATAGAGCCTGAGGATCTAGCTCTGATCGAAGAAGCGTTGACCGCTTTGGCGGCTTCGCTTGATGGCGATTATGATTCGACCCAATATTTTCAGGACTTGAAATCACAGTGAGCGAACGAATTCGTACCCCCGCCATGGCGCCGCCGCCGATTCGACCGGCGCTGCCTCGCGAGGAAAACCCGAGTGCATTTTTGGCAGCGCATTACGAGCACGTTTGGCAGACGCGCATGCACGACATGCCTTTTGTAAATCCAGCCTTGTCGGTGGAAACCATAGGTTTCGTTCAGCTACAAGGTGACTGGGTTGGTGTCGTAGTTACGCCGTGGTTTATCAACCTGTTTCTGGTATTTGGTGGTGGAGAACTGTGGGGTGATATTCCCGCCGGTGAGCGGCGGTATTTGAATTTACCTTGCGGTACGCTGCAATTTATTGCCGATGATGACCCGGATATCGGGCCTTATCAGTATTGCCCCTTGATCGCGCCGGTCAGTAATGTGGCTGATATGGCTACTGCCCGGCAAACGGCGCTTGATGCAATGGCTGCTGTAATGGTGCCACCGGCGCCGCCTGTGGTCGAGGCGCCTCCACCCGCAGAGCCGGAGAAGCGTGATGTTTCCCGGCGGGGGTTCTTGCGCGCCTTGTCGGGCCGTCGCTAAGCAACGGTGAACACTGGACTGAGGAAATAACATGTGTCTGGCAATTCCGGCTCAAGTTGTTGAGCTACGTGACGGTGATAATGCAGTGGTTGATCTGGCGGGGGTGCGTAAAGAGATCTCGTTGGCGCTGGTCGATAACGTGGCGATTGGCGATTACGTCATCGTCCATGTCGGCTATGCGCTGAACAAGCTAGATCCGGAAGAGGCGGCTAAAACGCTGGCGCTGTTTGGCGAACTGGGGCAACTTGATGCCGGGCAGGTAGTTCATTAATGAAATACATCGACGAATTCCGTGATGGTGACGTAGCTCAAACGATTGCCGAAGCGATCCGGCAAGAGGTGCAACCGGGGCGGCGTTATCACTTCATGGAATTTTGCGGCGGGCATACCCACGCCATTTCACGCTATGGCGTGTCTGATCTGTTGCCGGATACGGTCAAGATGATTCATGGCCCGGGTTGTCCGGTCTGTGTGCTGCCGATAGGCCGGGTGGATCAGGCGATCAGGCTAGCGCTCGAAGAAGGCGTCATGTTGTGCACCTACGGCGACTGTCTGCGAGTGCCTGCATCGGATAGTTTGTCGCTACTCAAGGCCAAGGCCAAAGGTGGCGATATCCATATGGTGTATTCCAGTGCAGATGCTGTGACGCTGGCGCAGAAAAATCCTGATAAACAGGTGGTTTTCTTTGCCATCGGCTTTGAGACAACGACCCCGCCAACGGCGGTGGCAATCAAACAAGCTGCTGCACTGGGCCTGAAGAACTTCTCGGTGCTGTGTTGCCATGTGCTGACCCCTTCGGCGATTTCCAGCATTCTCGAATCGCCTGAGGTGCGCCAGTGGGGCACCGTGCCGCTCGATGGCTTCATTGGCCCGGCGCATGTGTCCACGATTATTGGCAGCCGACCCTACGAGTTTTTTGCTGAGGAATACAGGAAGCCTGTGGTGATCGCCGGATTTGAGCCACTCGATGTGATGCAGGCGATCCGAATGCTGATCCGGCAGGTTAACGAAGGCCGGGCCGAGGTCGAGAACGAGTTTTCCCGTGCGGTTGATCGTAATGGCAACCTCAAGGCGCAGCAGTTAGTGGCTGAAGTTTTTGAAATGCGGAAGCAGTTTGAATGGCGTGGTTTACGGGTTTGCCCTACTCCGCCCTGCGCATTCGCAGCCAGTTCGCCGAATTTGATGCAGAAAAGCGCTTTCCACTCGACTATGTGCCGGTCCCGGACAATAAGGCCTGCGAGTGCGGGGCTATCCTGCGCGGGGTCAAGCGGCCGCAGGACTGCAAATTGTTTGGTACGGTTTGTACGCCGGAAAATCCTATGGGTTCGTGCATGGTTTCGTCGGAAGGTGCCTGCGCGGCGCATTACACCTATGGGCGGTATAAGGATGTGGCCTGAAATGGGGTTGGGTTCTGGGGTGTTGTTTTCCGCCTTGAGGGCGTCTCACTTTC
>CAYRBE010000169.1:0-5356 GCA_964422345.1 uncultured Dechloromonas sp. | reverse complement strand
GTACAAATTGAGAAAAATATGATGTTTATCATTTTGTCTTTGATCGTAGCTGTTGCAGCATTCAACCTCGTTTCAACCTTGGTGATGGCAGTCACCGATAAACAGGCTGATATCGCCATTCTGCGGACCTTGGGCGCGCGGCCACGGTCGATTATGGCGGTCTTTGTTGTGCAGGGTGCTTTGGTTGGATTCATCGGTTTAGGTTTGGGAATTGTTGGCGGGGTTTTACTGGCGTTGAATATTGATGTGGTTGTTCCGTTTATTGAAAGGATGCTGGGAGTTCATTTCCTTTCCAAGGAGGTTTATTACATTTCCGACCTGCCTTCTGATTTGCAGTGGGGGGATGTCTGGGGTGTGACTCTGATTGCCTTTGTTCTCGCTTTGCTGGCGACGCTCTACCCGAGCTGGCGCGCATCGCGGGTGAATCCAGCGGAGGCCTTGCGTTATGAGTGAGCCAATACTAAAAGCCAGTGGGTTAGGCAAAGTGTTTCGCGGGGTTGGTCAGGACGTTAATGTGTTGTCAGAGATCAACCTTGTGGTTGAGCCGGGTGAAACGATTGCGGTAGTCGGCGCTTCAGGTTCTGGTAAAAGCACCTTGCTGCACTTGTTGGGGGGGCTGGATACGCCAAGCTCCGGCAGTGTTGAATTGATGGGGCGGGATTTTTCAGCGCTTGGTGAGGCGGCTCGGGGTGACTGGCGTAACCTGCACTTGGGGTTTGTCTATCAGTTTCATCATTTGTTGGCTGAGTTTACGGCTTTGGAAAATGTCGCCATGCCCTTGTTGATTCGACGCACCGAGCGTAGTCTCGCGCTGAATGAAGCTAAGGCCATGCTTGAGGCGGTGGGCTTGGGACATCGATTGGAGCATCGGCCGGGTGAGTTGTCGGGTGGGGAACGCCAGCGTGCAGCGATAGCGCGGGCAATGGTAAGCAAGCCATCCTGTTTATTGGCCGATGAGCCAACGGGAAATCTGGATCGGCAAACGGCGAATACAGTATTTGATTTGTTGCTTGAAAGAGTGCGTAGCCAACGGACTAGCCTGATCATGGTGACCCATGATATTCAACTGGCAGAACGGGCGGATCGTGTTCTTGCTTTAGATGATGGCCTGATTTCAGGTTAGCATTGAAAAATTCTAAATAAATAACAAAAGTACGGAGAGTTCATACATGCAATCCCTATTTTCACCGGCAGTGGCGTTAATGAACCGCTTGCGCTACCCAGGCAAATTTATGTTGCTTGGCGTGGCGGTTACAGTCGTTATGCTCTCTTTGCTTTTTAGTGTTTTTAAAACACTGAATCGCGATATTGATGTCGCCAACAACGAGCTGGCCGGTGTGCAAATGCTCAAGCCGATGAATCGGGCTGTGCAGGCAATTCAACAACACCGTGGTTTGTCTGCTGGTGTTTTGGGTGGCAACGAGGGAATGAAGGACAAACGGGTGGCCAAAGAGAAAGATGCCAATGATGGCGTCTTGGCAACTGATGCCGCGTTGAACGCTAAATTGCGTGATACCGCCGAGTGGAAAAAGATTCGCGCTGACTGGGATGCGATTCGCGCTCAAGGTTTAAGCATGGCGGCCGGCGATAACATCAAGGCACACACTGGTTTAATCGACCAGATGTTGCAATTTATGGTGATTGTGGCTGACGTTACCGAGATGACGATTGATCCGGCAATGGACACCTATTACATGATGGACACCGTTGTCCTCAAAATGCCGGCGATGCTTGAGCGACTAGGACAAACACGGGCCCGTGGCACGGGTGTCCTGGCTAAAAAAGAGATTAGCCAGCAAATGAAGATTGATCTGGGATCAACGCTGGCTGAAATGGGTAGCACCTTGCGGGCGCAGAATATCAATCTGAAAAAAGTGATGTTCTACGCACCATCGTTGCAAGCCTCTCTCGCAGGTCCAGGCAAAGAGTTTTCTGATAATGTCGAGAAGGTGTTTGCCATCGTTCGTGAAGATATTATCAGTGAGCGCTTTCAGACAGCTCCGCAAGATTATTTTGCGCAAACCACCGTGATTATCGACGCCGGTTACAAGACGATGTTTGATGTGCTGATCAGCGAGTTTGAGCGGCAATTGAATGCCCGTAAGCACGAAGCAAATCAGAGCTTAATGTTCACTACCGTTCTGACGATGGGTGTGCTATTTGCGGTGTTTTATTTGGCCTTTGGCATGTATTACTCGGTGATTAACAGTGTTGGGGTATTTTCCAGTGGCGCACGTCGCTTGGCTGATGGCGATCTGACGGTAGAGTTTGCAACGGATGGCCATGACGAATTGCACGCCGCCGGCAATGACTTTAATGAAATGGCACATTCGTTCCGTAAATTGTTGGGTCAGATTAAAAACCAAGCCCAACAGTTGCGTAGCGCATCTGAGCAGCTGGCTGCTTCAAGCCAGCAAATTTCCAGTAGTACGGCGGCACAGAGCGATTCAGCCTCCAGTATGGCGGCAGCGGTTGAGGAGTTAACCGTTGGTGTGGATCATATTTCCAAGAACGCTAACGATGCACAAAATTACTCGCATGAGTCAGATCAAGTCGCTGCCGAAGGCGGGCGTATCGTTCAAGGTGTGGTCGACGAAATTCAAGCAATCGCTGAAACCGTCAATCATTCTGCCGCAGCCGTTGAAGCGCTTGGTCAGCAGTCTGACCAAATCTCAGCGATTGTCGGGACGATCAAGGAAATTGCAGATCAAACTAATCTGCTTGCTTTGAATGCGGCAATTGAAGCGGCTCGTGCAGGTGAATCTGGCCGTGGCTTTGCGGTGGTGGCCGATGAAGTTCGCAAGCTGGCTGAGCGCACCGCCAAATCAACGCAGGAAATTGCTGCGATGATTGGTGCCATTCAAACTGGGACGTCGACTGCTGTGACCAGTATGAAGCGCGGAGTAGATCGGGTTGCGGCCGGGGTTGATCAGGCGCAACTGGCAGGTAATGCGATTATTAAGGTTCAGGAGCAATCGCGTCAGGTGGTTGATGCTGTGGGCGAAATTACCATTGCACTGCGTGAGCAAGCGTCAGCCAGTACCGAGATTGCCCAGAACGTTGAACGGATCGCCCAAATGGCCGAAGAGAATAATGCTTCAGCTACCGGTAATGCTTCAACGGCAGGTAATTTGCGTCAGCTGGCAGAAAGCTTGAGTAATGAAGTGGCGCGTTTCAAGACCTGATTGTAGTTATTAAGTTGGTAGAAAAAAGGCCGTAATCACCGAAAGTGCTTACGGCCTTCGCTTTATGTCAGGCGAGACTTGATGTAAATTGACCCTATTGGCATTCAATGTCGCTAAAACGTTTAGGAGTCGGGAAATGAGAGCTCTTTTTTCACCAGCTGTTGGGTTAATGAACACGCTTCGTTACACCAGCAAGTTTATGTTGCTGGGTTTGGCGATGGGTGTTGTGATGCTTGCCCTCATTTCGACGGTCTATATGAACTTGAGTCGTGATATCGCGACCGCTCAGGCAGAACTAGATGGCCTGCAAATCCTCAAGCCAATGAATCGTTTGGCGCAGTTTATGCAGCAGCACCGTGGGCTGTCATCCGGGGTGTTGAATGGCAATGAAGCGATGAAGGACAAGCGGGCGGCGAAAGAAAAAGATGTTGTTGAAGCAATGGCCGCTACCGATGCGATTTTGACGGCTTCGCTTCGTTCAGGTGAGCGCTGGAAGGCGATTCGTGCCGATTGGGAAGTCATCCGAAGTCAGGGCTTGGGTTGGACTCCGCCAGAAAACATCAAGCGCCATACGGCCATGATCGACTCATTGCTGGTGCTCATGATTGATGTTGCTGACGAAACATCGCTGACACTTGATCCTGAAATGGATACTTACTATTTTATGGATACCATTGTCAGCAAAATGCCCGCGATGCTTGAGCCTTTGGGTATCACGCGGGCACGTGGTACCGGGGTGCTGACAAAGAAAGAGTTGTCGCCACAAATGCGGATCGATATTTCATCTTTGATTTCGCAAATGAGCGGGACTCTCCGGGCGCAAAATACCAATCTTGAAAAGGTGATGCGCTTTGCGCCAACATTGCAGGCCGGTTTGTCAGGCCCGACCAAAGATTTTTCAAATGGCGTAGAGAAAATCTTTGCCCTGGTTCGTGAAGATATCATTGGCGAAAAATTTGCGACGCCGCCACAGGAGTATTTTGCGCTGACCACTCAGGTCATTGATATCGGCTATAAGGTCATGTTTGATACCTTGATTCCGCAGTTTGAAAAACAACTGCAGGAACGTAAGTCCACTGCCGAACGAACCCTCAGATTGAATGTTGGCCTTGCTATTGCAGTGATGCTGCTGGTCGGCTATTTGGCCATCGGTACTTATTATTCTGTGGTTGAAGGTGTCGGCGTGTTTTCCCAGGGAGCAAAGCGTTTGGCTGCTGGCGACTTTACTGCTGAATTTGTAGTTAAGGGGCGTGATGAGCTTCACGACGCGGGGATCGATTTTAATAACATGGCCATCGCTGTTCGTCGGTTGCTGGCCGGGGTTAAGGATGATGTGCATCAATTGCATGGTGCCGCAGAGCGACTTGCTGCATCGAGTGATCAAATTTCTGCCAGTACTTCAGCGCAAAGTGACTCAGCGTCTAGCATGGCTGCAGCAGTCGAGGAAATGACGGTTGGTGTGGATCACATTTCGAAGAATGCTCAGGATGCTCAAAGCTTTTCGCGGCAGTCAGATGATGTAGCTGAAAAAGGTGTCGGGATTGTTGATGGTGTGGTGAGCCAGATTCAAGCAATTGCTCACACGGTGAATGAGTCGGCTGCAGCCGTTGAATCCCTTGGGCAGCAGTCGGAGCAAATTTCGGCAATTGTCGGTACGATTAAAGACATTGCCGATCAGACCAATCTGTTGGCACTCAATGCAGCCATCGAAGCGGCGCGAGCAGGGGAGTCGGGGCGTGGTTTTGCCGTCGTTGCTGATGAGGTTCGTAAATTGGCCGAGCGGACATCAAAATCGACGCAGGAAATCGCCAATATGATTGGTGCAATTCAATCGGGTACGGCAACCGCTGTTTCAAGCATGAAGCTTGGCGTCGAAAGAGTTGGCACGGGTGTTCAGCAGGCTCAACTCGCCGGAGAGGCTATTTCTCAGGTTCAATCACAGGCTCGTCAAGTGGTTGATGCTGTATCGGAGATTACGATTGCTCTTCGGGAGCAGGCAGCGGCAAGCACCGAAATTGCCCAGAACGTTGAACGTATTGCGCTCGCAGCAGAGGAAAACAACATCGCGGCAACCGGCAATGCTGATACAGCAAATCGTTTGCGCTTGTTAGCCGAGAACCTGAATCGGGAAATCGATCAGTTTAAGACTTGAGTTTGCGCCGCCGCCAGGC
>CAYRBE010000168.1:0-5380 GCA_964422345.1 uncultured Dechloromonas sp. | reverse complement strand
CCCCCACGGAGTTTTACATGGCACGTACTGTTAATTGCGTCAAACTTGGCCGCGAGGCTGAAGGCCTTGATCTGCCGCCTTACCCGGGCGCACTCGGTCAGCGCGTATTCGAGAATGTTTCAAAGGAAGCATGGCAGCAGTGGATCAAGCTGCAAACCATGCTGATCAACGAAAACCGCCTCAATCTGGTCGATGCGCGGCATCGCAAGTATTTGGCTGAACAGCTCGAAAAGCATTTCTTCGGTGATGGTGCCGATCAGATTCAGGGCTACGTTCCACCCGCTGCCTGATTAAATCCAGACCCATAAAAAATCCCGCTGCGTGCGGGATTTTTTATGGGTGATCGCAACTTCATCAAAAAACTATTGCCCAATTCGCTTCTGATCAATCCGGTTACAGATACTCCATGCAAAACATATTTTTCAAAGTCAGCGGTCTAAGCGATGAAACCTGCGTCCGCACGCTGGCCAATGCCATTCAGGATTTGCCAAATATTGGCCACCTTGAGATTTCGCTGGAAAAAGGTGAGGTCAGCTTAGAGCACGGCCGTTTCGTCAGCCCCGATGACATACTGCAGGCTATCGTCGAGGCTGGTTTTGAGGCTGAGCTCGTGGATTGAATGGCGATTTTTGATCGTTATTACTGCCGAGCTTCCCGCATATTCCCCGGTGCAGGGTATTCGCCACTGCTCCTGAACGGATTGATGTCCAGCCCGCCGCGACGGGTGTAGCGGGCATGTACGGCCAGCGCTTCGGGCTGGCAGTGTTTAAGGATGTCACAATAAATCCGCTCGACGCATTGCTCGTGAAACTCGTTGTGGTTGCGGAATGAGACGATGTACTGGAGCAGTGCGGCACGGTCGATGGCACGGCCGCGATAGCGAATGACCACCATCGCCCAGTCAGGTTGGCCGGTGACCAGACAGTTTGATTTGAGCAGGTGGGAATAAAGGGTTTCTTCGACGACCGGGCCGGTGCTTGTTTTTAGTGTTTCGGGGATAGGCTGGTAGTCGGTGCAGGCAATATCGAGTTCATCCAGCAACTCGCCATCGGGGTAGCCCATGCTGACCTCGGGCCGCTCATTTAAGCTACTCAGTTGGACGGCGATGGGTGAGCCGGCGGCGGCGGAGAGGTCGCGCTTAAGTGTGGCGGCGACGGTGGCGATATCTGCGAATGCCGTCTGGTTCAGCGAATTGAGGTAGAGCTTGAATGACTTCGACTCGATCAGATTGGGGCTGTTGTAAGGCACCCGGAAAGTCCCGAGGGCGACGACCGGCTTGCCTTTGGGGTTGAGCCAGGAAATTTCATAGCCGTTCCATAGGTCTTCGCCGACAAAAGGCAGTGCTTCGGCGTGTAGACCAAGTTCATCTCGCTTGATCTGGCGCGGAATCGGGAAAAGCAGTTCGGGGGCGTAGCTGGCCTGATATTCGGTCGGTTTGCCGAGGGGCGAGTGCTGGCTGGGGTCGGTTTTGGCTAGGCTCATGGCGCAATTTTACCGGCTTGGCGAGTGCTGCGACCATAGAGGTAAATGCTGGTCCTACGGTGCACCGCCAAAAACAGGCAAAAACCATAGACCAAGCTAGGCGGTCGGCATCCGATCGAGATGTGTGATCGGTGTGCGTTCGGCAAGGCTGCGGGAAATTTCCTGGTTGATTGCGGACTGCTTTTTGCCGAATGCGTCACGGGCCAAACGGTCGCAGGCAGCGGCTTCGATGCTGCGGATACAGCGCCAGCGTGGGCCGTTTTTGGTCTGGAACGGACGCATCAACTCTTTGGGGTGATGGACTCGGCAGCAGTAGCAGAACATTGTTTCGGACATTGCAATCCTTCAGCAAATGGCTCGGGTTCAAGCTGTGCATAATGATATGCCATTGTTACATTGCGATGACATTTATTTTATTTGTCATGCTAATCCTATTTTGAATACGTCGTTTTTTTGTCACTTGGCTGAAATATTGGCTTCCTAAACTAGGCAATCTGTTTTTTCTGAGTTGATGCAAATGACGGTTGTTCTGGATGAACTTGTTGAGGTGCGCCGGATTGTCGCCGAAGGGTTGTTATCTCCGGTGTTTCAGCCAATTATTGATTTTCGGACGCGCTCGATTTTGGGCTATGAAGCCTTGATTCGCGGCCCGGCCGGGAGTCGTCTGCATTTTCCTGATCAGTTATTTGCTGCAGCCAAGGCGACGGAGATGTCGCTGGAGCTGGAGCATGCCTGCCGCGAGGTTAGTCTGCGGGCTTTCGCCGGCTTGCGGCTGGCGGGGCGACTGTTTCTCAATGTGACGCCGAGTTGTCTGGTTGATGACCGCCTGATGAACGGCCATACCCGCGCCTTGCTGGCTGAACTGGGTTTGGCCCCCAACCGGATTGTCATCGAGCTGACTGAAAACGAGCGGATTACCGACATGCCGGGTATCCACGATGCGCTGCTGCATTATCGTGGCCGTGGATTTCAGATCGCGATTGATGATCTGGGGGAAGGTTTTGCCAATTTGCGGATGTGGTCGGAGTTGCGTCCCGAGTTCGTCAAGATCGACAAGCATTTCGTGAATGGCATTGCCGATGATCGAATCAAGTACCACTTTGTAAAGGCGATGCAGGATCTGGCGGAAATTTGCAATGCGTCGCTGGTGGCTGAGGGAATCGAGCGGCTTGAAGATTTTAATTGCATCCGCGACATGGGAATTGCTTGTGGCCAAGGTTATTTCATTGAGCGTCCGGGGTGCTTTCCGACGCGACAATTGAGCCAAGATGTGCAGACCGCACTTGGCCGGCAACAGCTTTCGCTGTCGCCCGGTGCCGGCGGTGGGTCTAAGGTGCCAACGGCGGGGACTTTGTTGCGGGCAGTGATTCCGGTCGACCTCGGAGCGAACAACGATCTGGTGCTTGCACGCTTTGAAGCAGATACTGATCTCGATGCCTTGCCGGTGATTGATCAGGGGTTGCCGGTCGGGATGATCAACCGGCACAGTCTGGTTGATCGTTTTGCCAGACCGTTTCAACGTGAATTGTTTGGGCGCAAGAGCTGCGATTTGTTTATGGACCATGCGCCGCTGGTGGTTGATCAGCACGCGACCGTTCAGGAACTCGCAATGATGCTCGCGCTGGCGCCAAAACATTATTTATCTGATGGTTTCATCGTCACGGGAAACGGTGAATATATGGGCGTTGGGAGCGCTCATGCCTTGATTGGCACAATTACAGAAATGCAGATCAGCGCGGCACGTTACGCCAATCCGCTGACTCAGTTACCTGGCAATGTGCCGATCAACGAGCACGTTGACCTGATGTTGCATGGCCGGCGGGAGTTTGTCGCAGCCTATATCGATATTGATAATTTCAAGCCGTACAACGATACCTTTGGCTATCGCCGGGGCGATGATGTAATTCAGACGCTGGGCCATCTGTGCGGTCTGGTGATTGATCCCAAGCTGGATTTTGTCGGTCACATTGGTGGCGATGACTTTTTTATTGTGTTTCAGAGTCCGGACTGGGAAGTACGTTGCTGGCAGCTGGTTGAGCTGTTTGCCGAGGCAATGTGCGGATTGCTCAATCTTGAAGAGCAGTCGAGTGGCGGCTATATGGCGGAAAACCGGCGCGGCGAACTGGGGTTTCAGGCTTTGCCTACCTTGTCGATTGGTGCTGCCCGAGTGGGGCCGGGAGGCTGCGAGTCCCATCGCGAAGTCGCGGCGGCTGCGTCGGCGGCAAAAAAACAGGCCAAGAAAAAGGCTAAAAGCGAAGGCAAAGAGCGGTTCGGTGGCAGTATTTTTGTTGAGCGCCGCAATTTGGGCTGCGAGCAGCAGGCAAGCCGGGCCTTGAATTAAAGCCGTCGCCAGACCTGCCAACGCTCTTTCCCGGAAAATACCGGAATTGAGTCGTGCACCGTAGCATTCGTTATTAGCTCAAAGTTTGAGCTGAGTAATTCGTTCAACTGGCTTTGTACTATGCCGAACGGCGGGCCTTTGGGCTGGTCGCAAATAAAGAAGAAGCCGGCAAGCAGACTATCTTGCGGTAATAGCTCGGCGACGCGTTTGCCCCAGTCTGCCCAGAGTTTTCGGGGCAGGGCGCAAAGAAAGGCGCGTTCGTAAATCAGCTGGTAGGGAGTTGCTGGCTGGAAAGTGAAAAAATCGTCGCAGATCAGTGTGACTGGGGTGTTACCCAAAACCTCCTGCGCCTTGCTGACCGCGGCCGGTGAAAAATCTAGCGCTGTCGCTGGCCAGCCGAGTTCGGCCAGATGTGCGGCTTCCCAGGCGCTGCCACAACCGGGAATCAGCGTGTTGAGTGGCGTTTTCTGCTCGGCGATGAAGCTGGCAAAGGCTGTTGGGGTGCATCCGGCATCCCACGGGGTGGTGCCGGCATCAAAACGCTTGCACCAGAAGTCCGGGTGTTCGGGCTGTTGATCGGTTGGCTTGATCTGTGTCTGAGGGATGGACTGGTCGCTCATGCTAAGATTGCTCCTCTCAAAACCTTTGTTATTTGACGCCTCATGTCCGCTCCTTCAAAGATTGTTATTGCTTCCCGCGAATCCCGTTTGGCCATGTGGCAGGCGGTTCATGTTCAAGGCCGTCTGGCGAGTCTAAATCCTGCGTCGGAGGTTGTCATTCTCGGCATGACCACCAAGGGTGACCAAATTCTTGATCGGCCGCTCGCTGAAATCGGTGGCAAGGGGCTGTTCATCAAGGAACTTGAAGTGGCGATGCAGGAAGGTAAGGCGCATCTCGCCGTGCATTCCATGAAAGATGTGCCGATGGTGATGCCGGAAGGTTTCGTGCTGGCTGCCATCTCGGCCCGCGAAAATCCGCGTGACGCTTTTGTTTCCAACAACTATGCCGGTCTGGATGATCTGCCGGCCGGTGCTGTGGTCGGCACGTCCAGCCTGCGCCGCGAATCCATCTTGCGCGCCAAGTACCCGCAGCTCGTCATCAAGAGCCTGCGCGGCAATCTTGATACCCGCCTGAAGAAGCTCGATGCCGGTGAGTACGACGCGATCATTCTTGCCGCTGCCGGCCTGATCCGCCTCGGCATGGAAAGCCGCATCAAGGCGGTTTTGACTGCAGAACAATCGTTACCTGCGCCGGGTCAAGGCGCACTGGGGATCGAATTGATCGATGGCGCTGCTGACATGGCTGACGTTGTGGCGCCTTTGAACGATCCTGAAACTGCACATTGCGTTAAAGCAGAGCGCTCATTTTCCCGTGCGCTGGGCGGTAGCTGTCAGGTGCCGCTTGGTGGCTATGCGATTATCGAAAACGGCCAGCTCTGGCTGCGCGGCTTTGTGGCCACCGCTGATGGCAAGGAAATGGTCAGCGCCGAATTGCGTGGCAACCCGGCCGATGACGAAGCCCTCGGTCTGCAACTGGCCGCTGAACTGCGCGCCAAAG
>CAYRBE010000167.1:0-5437 GCA_964422345.1 uncultured Dechloromonas sp. | reverse complement strand
GGCAGCGCTTCAACCACAATCAGGCTGACCCCGGCATGATCCATTTCGCGCAGCGCTGCATAAAGATCATGCGCGTAGCCGACCGGATCGGCTGGCATCATGCGCCAGACGTGGGGCATACCCGCTTGCGGCGGCTGGCTGTGGCCGATCACGCCACAACGATCACCTTTGTGACGTTGGGCATTGATAAAGTCCAGCAGGCGATCGCTGGTAATCAAACGCATCGGCGTTTGTGGTGCGTAATGAGCGGCCAGCGAACCGGAAACCCGTGGCGCACCAGCGGCAGTTTCTATTCGCGGCTGACGGCCAAAGACAGCCCCCAGATGCTCCGGGGAAATATGACCGGGGCGCAGCACCACGGGCTCGCCGCGGGAACAATCAATAATCGTTGATTCAATACCGACGGCACAGGCACCGCCATCCAGAATCAATGGCACGCTCTGCCCCAACTCCTCCTGCACATGGGCTGCAGTGGTCGGGCTAATCCGGCCAAAGCGATTGGCTGAAGGTGCGGCGATACCGCCATGACCACCGGCTGCAGCAAAGCGGCGCAACAACTCCAGCGCCACCGGATGCCCCGGCACCCGCAAGCCCACCGTATCCTGCCCGCCGGTCACGGCATCCGGCACCCAAGACTGTTTCTTTAAGATCAACGTCAGCGGGCCGGGCCAGAACGTTTCCATCAATTCCCAGGCATAAGCGGGCACCTGCTCGGCCCAATGATCAACTGCATCATGCCCGGCGAGATGAACGATCAACGGATGATCGGCCGGTCTGCCCTTGGCAGCAAAAATTTTAGCAACCGCAGACGGATTGGACGCATCCGCACCCAAGCCATACACCGTCTCGGTAGGAAACGCGACCAAATCGCCGGCGTGCAGCAGTTCAACTGCACGCGTGTATTCGGCATCCGTTGGAATCATTCGCCCTTGATGCCGATTGCGGCGCGTGCCGCTAGAGCTTGTTGTTGAACCGTTGCAGCATCTTCACCGATCACCGTGAAGTGGCCCATCTTGCGGCCGTGGCGGGCGTGGTGTTTGCCGTAGAGATGCAGTTTCAGATTCGGAATCGCATTCAGGCAAGCCCAATCCGGCTCACGGTAGTGATCACCGTCATACCAAAGATCACCGAGCAAATTCACCATCACCGATGCCGAATGCGCCCGTGGGCTAGCTAATGGCAAACCGCACAAGGCACGCACTTGCTGCTCGAACTGGTTGGTCACGCAGGCATCAATCGTGTAGTGGCCGCTGTTATGTGGCCGGGGTGCCATTTCATTAACGATCAGGCTGCCACGGCTGATGAAGAATTCAACCCCCATGGTGCCAACATAACCGAGCTTTTCGGCGATTTGCGCGGCAACCGCCTCGGCATCGCTACGCACACAGGCTGAAGCGCGGGCGGGGACGATGGAGACATCGAGAATACCGTTGGTGTGCTGGTTTTCGCCAGTCGGGAAGCACTGCACCTTGCCTTCAGCATCGCGCGCCAGCACGACTGACACTTCGTAATCAAGGCTCAAGCGCTGTTCAAGTACGCATTGTTCGCTCTTGAAGCGAGCGAAGGCCAGCAAAGCCTCGTCAATGTTATGCACCGTCGCCTGCCCCTTGCCGTCATAACCAAAACGGGCAACTTTTAGAATGGCAGGAAACAGCGAGGTATCAACCTGACGAATATCGTCTTCGCAAGAAATCACTGCAAACGGGCCATGCGGCAAACCGTTATCACGCAGAAAACTCTTCTCAGCTACGCGGTGCTGACACACGGCAACGGCAGAAGCAGAAGGATGGACGGGCACAAATTTGGCGAGGTAATCGAGCGTACCGGCTGGCACATTCTCAAACTCAGTCGTGATTGCCGCGCAGCCCTGAGCAAATTCATCGAGCGCTGCGTAGTCGTCGTAGGCGACACAAAAATGTCGCTCGGCGATCTGTGCCGCCGGGCTGTTGCTATCCGGATCAAGCACCCAGACCTGATAACCTAGTTCGTGCGCAGCGCTAACAAAATAGCGCCCCAACTGACCGCCGCCGAGCATACCCAGTGTCGCGGGCGGCAGAATCATCGACGAAGAAGCATTGCGAGCATTCATAAAATCAGACTTCCGGCAGCTTCATCGCCAGCACTTTTTCCGCCTGAGTTTTGCGGAAATCCTGCAGTTTTTGACTCAGGGCTGGATCTTCATTGGCCAGCATGGCGACAGCAAACAAAGCCGCATTGGCAGCACCGGCCTCACCAATCGCGAAGGTCGCTACCGGAATACCCTTTGGCATCTGGACGATGGAGTGCAGGGAATCAACCCCCGACAAAGCCTTGGACTGAACCGGCACACCCAGCACCGGGACGGTAGTTTTGGCGGCCAGCATGCCCGGCAAATGCGCCGCACCGCCAGCACCGGCGATGATGGCTTTCAAGCCACGCCCGAGGGCAGCTTCAGCATATTGAAACAACAAATCCGGGGTACGGTGGGCGGAAACAACGCGCGCCTCAAACGCCACGCCGAACTCTTTAAGAATCACTGCTGCGGCCTGCATGGTCGGCCAGTCCGAATCCGAACCCATGACCACACCCACTACAACTTGTTTTTCACTCATTTTGCAGCCTTCCGTTCAGCAGCTTCAATTGTATTGGCCAGCAGCATGGTAATGGTCATCGGCCCGACACCACCCGGCACAGGGGTAATCTGACCCGCAACCTCAAGGCAAGCCGCATAATCCACATCACCACACAGCTTGCCATCCGGCAGACGGTTGATGCCGACGTCGATCACGACGGCACCCGGCTTGACCATATCGGCAGTGACAAAGCGTGGTTTGCCAACAGCAGCAACCAGAATATCCGCACGACGGGTATGACCAATCAAATCCTTGGTGCGTGAATTGCAAACAGTGACTGTTGCGCCTGCGTTAATCAAAAGCAGTGCCATTGGTTTGCCGACAATATTGGAGCGACCAATCACCACGGCTTCTTTGCCGCTCAGATCAACTTTGCCATGCTCAAACATTTTCATCACACCATAGGGCGTACAGGGGATGAAACGTGGATTGCCTTGCGCCAGCGCACCAACGTTTTCAGCGTGGAAACCATCGACATCTTTATCGACAGCAATCGCTTCGAGCACGGCTTCTTCGTCAAAATGTTTAGGCAGCGGCAATTGCACGAGGATGCCGTGGATATTGGGATCAGCATTCAACTCGGCGATCTTTTTTAGCACTATTTGCTGGTCCACCGTAGCATCGTAGGTGATCTTCTCGGAATGCATGCCGATCGCCAGGCAACCGTTCACTTTATTCCGAACATAGACCTCAGAGGCCGGATCAGCCCCCACCAGAATCACTACCAAGCCAGGCTGATGACCCTGTGCAGTCAAGGCTTCCACACGCGCCTTAAAACTCTGGCGCAATGTTTCCGCCAAGGCCTTGCCGTCGATAATTTGTGCCGTCATCGTCGCATCCCACAAAAAGAAAACGGGAAAGGCGAGCGCCTTTCCCTTTGAATTGGCGCATATTTTACCAGAATACTCCCGCACCAATATCCATACACGCGTTGCACGTCAATGGATTTACTGACCAGCGCCCAAGCCCAGCAAAGCAATACAAGCAGACCTGCCTTTATGCCAAAAAACAACATAAGGGATTTCCACAATATTGCACAATGTGAAGTTTGATTTTACAATGCGAAACGTTATGTAAGGGAAATCACGGGGCTGAAGATTCACCCATTTCACCTCGTTCAGAGTTAGAGTTGTTTTGCTAAACAGGCAAAACAAAATGCAACCAAACTAGGAGACAAAACATGGCCGACCAGCCCAATGCCCTGCCTGAATCTTTGGATGTAGATCCACAGGAAACTAAAGAATGGATTGATGCCCTCGAAGGCGTCATCTCACAAGAAGGCGCCGACCGCGCCCATTACCTGATTGAAAAACTGATTGGCCAGGCACGTGAAGACGGGATCGATATCCCTTACTCGGCCAATACCGAATACATCAACACCATTCCAGTCGACCAGCAGCCCAAATACCCGGGCAATGCCGACATGGAAATCAAGATTCACTCTTATATCCGCTGGAACGCCATGGCCATGGTCGTGCGCGCCAACAAGGACACCAACGTCGGCGGCCACATTGCCTCCTTCGCATCAGCTGCTGCACTCTACGACGTCGGCTTTTCGCATTTCTGGAAGAGCATCAATGACGAATCCGGTGGCGACCTGATTTTCTTCCAGGGCCACTCAGTTCCCGGCGTTTACTCGCGCGCCTTCATGCTTGGCCGTTTGGACGAAAGCCAGATGGACAACTTCCGTCAGGAAGTCGACGGCAAGGGCATTTCTTCCTACCCGCACCCTTGGCTGATGCCGGATTTCTGGCAATTCCCGACCGTTTCGATGGGCCTTGGCCCAATTCAGGCGATCTATCAGGCGCGCTTCATGAAGTATTTGGCCAGCCGCGGCCTGATCGATGCTGAAAAAGCTGAACAGCGTAAGGTCTGGGCTTTCCTTGGCGACGGCGAGACTGACGAAGTCGAATCGCTTGGCGCCATCGGGATGGCCGGTCGTGAGAAGCTGGACAACCTGATTTTTGTCATCAACTGCAACCTGCAGCGCCTGGATGGCCCGGTGCGCGGCAACGGCAAGATCATTCAGGAACTCGAAGGCGAATTCCGTGGCGCAGGCTGGAACGTCATCAAGCTGGTTTGGGGCACCCATTGGGATGCGCTGTTCAACCGTGACAAAAAAGGCATTCTCAAGAAGCGCATGATGGAACTGGTTGACGGCCAATACCAGACCTTCAAGGCCAAAGATGGCGCTTACGTTCGCGAAAACTTCTTCAACACGCCGGAACTCAAAGAACTGGTCGCTGACTGGACCGATGATGAAGTGTGGCAACTGAACCGTGGCGGCCACGATATTTTCAAGATTTTTGCTGCCTACGACCGCGCCATCAAGACCAAGGGCGCACCGACCCTGATTCTGGCCAAGACCATTAAAGGTTTCGGCATGGGTCAGGCTGGCGAAGCGATGAATACCTCGCACCAGACCAAGAAACTCGATGTCGAGCAAATTGGCCGCTTCCGTGATCGTTTCAACCTGCCGGTTCCAGATGACAAACTGGCCGAACTGCCCTACCTGAAATTCGCCGAAGATTCAGAAGAATACAAGTACATGCAGGCCCGTCGCGCCGCACTCGGCGGCTACATTCCGCAGCGTCGCCGCAAAGCTGCACCGTTGCAAGTGCCGGGCTTGGAAACATTTGCCTCGCTACTGGCCGCCTCCGGTACGGGTCGTGAACTTTCGACCACGATGTCCATTGTCCGCATCATGAACATGATGTTGAAAGACAAGAATGTCGGCAAGAATGTGGTGCCTATTGTCCCGGATGAGTCCCGCACCTTTGGTATGGAAGGAATGTTCCGATCGGTCGGTATCTGGAATCAGCAAG
>CAYRBE010000166.1:0-5465 GCA_964422345.1 uncultured Dechloromonas sp. | reverse complement strand
GCGCGCTCGCGAATTCTGTCAACAAACGGAGCGATCTCGATCACCGACATTTCGAAGCGACCATGTCTTTCATCCACGGCGTATTCGACCTCGCGGAACATGTTGTCATTTTCGAAAAGATTCAGCTGCAGCTTCTGCTTCGCCAGCCCACCGTTCTGGATGATGTTCAAATACCCTTCGAGTTGATCGGCGCTGAGCGAAATATCGTGAAGGGTACGCTGCTGGGCAGCGCTGCCCGAATTCGTCGCCAATTTGTAAAAGAGGCGCTCTGCGTCGACTATCGAAATTACGATCTGTTCGCCGACGAACAAGCGCGCGCGCTCGTTGACGCGGTCTTCGTCAAGACGTTCGATCATTTTCTGAAAGATGACACTGATGCCGACAATCGATAGAAAACCGACGAAAAACATCATCAATAACGCGATATTCGCCCGGCGGACAGCCTGAATATTGGCGATGGTCATACCGCGTTATCGTTTGCCTTGAGCATCGAGAAAACCGAATTTCCGGAAGGTTGCCTGACCATCTGACGAGGCGACATAGTCGATGAATTTTTTCGCCAGCTGCGGATTTTGCGAAAAGTTCAGGGGCATTAGCATCAGTGCCTGCGGTTTTGCGATCTCCGGATCAAGCTCAATCACATCGATATGCGTTGCATTGTCCGGAAAATATGCTGTGGCGCGCCAATTAATGGTCAGGTCGGCCTCGCGCCGCTTCATGCTGAGATTGATGGAGCGTGAGTCGGGCATCAGAAACGCTGCTTTTCTGACCACTTTCGGGTAAATCGACAGCTTGTCGAGCATCTGTTTGGTTGCCTGTCCGACGCTACCGCTCTCCGCATTACCGATAATGACCACAAGATCCTTGCGGAAAATTTCGTTCAGGTCGGGGGCGACATGCTTGGGGTTGCCTTTCTGGACAAACAGCGCGAGCTGGTTGTAGCCGATGATCTGGTAGTCGCCGAGCAGGCCTTCGGCCAGATGCCTGTCCCGATACGACGGCTCACCGGGGAAGTAAATGTCACCGTACCGGCTTTTTCGTGCGCTTTGATAAAGATCTTCTGAGCCTCCCTGGGCAATTTCGACCTTGACCTTCTCTCGCTGCTCGAAACTACGTGCCAGTTCTGTGATCGGGCGAACCATCGTGATTCCGCAATAAATCATCAGATTTGCCGGCTCTGCACGCAACAACGCTGGTAACAAACTAACGGCTCCAATGATCAGGAAACGCATCAGGTGCTTAATAGTCATCAGGGATTCCCGGGGTTAATTGGTGATTCAGCGGCTGTCGGCTTCGCCGTCGATTCGGGTATTGGCGTGCTGCGTGCATGGGCGCTTTTGACTGTCTCCAGAATGCCCTTGGCCTCATCGAAGGCAAACGTCCCCATAGCCTCGGAAAACGCATACAGCTGATTCCCCAGCAAGGGTGCCAGCCATTTATATGACTTTTCCCAGAGGCGTTGTGCCTCAATGTCATCCAGAGCCAACAGGCCGAGCAACTTTTCCATTTCCTGATTGATATCAGTCCCGGCCTCTGGCAGTCCGCCCGGTGTAACAGTTTTGGACGGCAACCATTCATTGGCTGGGATGCCTTCAAGATTAGGAATGAACCACCCATAGCTGAAGTGGTAGAGCGGTACCGTGATCCAGAATCGACTCCCTTGGCCAGGTTTGCTCTCCACGCCGATTTGACCGCCCATCAGCCTTGCCAGGTGGTGATTGATTGCCAGTCCGACACCGATACCGCCGTGGCTCCGCGTCGTCGACTCGTCAGCCTGTGAAAAGCGCTCGAACAAACCCGGGAGGGCAGATTCGTTGATGCCGATCCCCTGATCTTCGACTTCGAAGCGCAGATTGACGAAGTCGTCTGCGGCAGAGAGGACATCGGTACGCAGACAGATCTCGCCGGAAGCGGAAAACTGGATGGCATTGCTCAGAAAGTTTTCGATTGCCTGCCAGATTCCGGCCGACATGCCATGAAGGATCAGCGGCACGTTGTCGGCCACCTCAACAGAAAGGCTAAGGCCTTTGGCAGCTGCCTGATTACGGTGATGGGCAATGCTGACATTGAGCAAATCACGCACATTGAATTCGGTCGGTGCATCGACTCTTCCCGCATCACCCTCCAGTGCTGCCAGTTGAATAATTCGCTTGATGATGCCGTGCAGCTGACTGGCAGATTGTTCGACGTTTTCCGACATGCGCTGAAACTCGGCACTCAACTGGCTCCGCAAGAGCGCGTTGATGCCGATGATCGCGTTGAGTGGCGTATACATTTCGTGGATGATATTGGCCAGGAAGGTTCCCTTCGCTCGAATGGCGCATTCGGTGGCCACTTTGGCTGCGGTTAACTCGATGTTTGCCTGCTGAAGTTCGCGGGTGCGCTCGGCAACCAGCGCTTCGAGATGGTCCCGATACAACGCGACTTCACGCTCCAGTTCTGCGCGTTCGATCAAGTTACGGATGCGCTGGCGGGCGACACTGACATTGATCGGCTTGTGTAGATAGTCCACCGCACCCAATCCCAGACCTAAAACCTCTGCCGTGCTGTCGGTCAATGCCGTGACGAAAATAATCGGAATGTCCTTGAGGGCGGGATTCGCCTTGAAACGCCGGCAGGTTTCATTGCCGTCCATCTCCGGCATCATCACATCAAGCAGCACAATGTCCGGTCGGGATTCCTCCGCTATCGTTATACCTTCCCTACCTGAAGTAGCGATCTGAAAAAGATACTCAGGAGACAGCGCGTGGGCCAACACCATCAGATTGGCAGGCGTGTCGTCAATAGCGAGAACTCTAGGCCGTGTCGTGTTCATTTCTGCAAAAACCTCATCTCATCCCGGCTTGCGGACAAATCTTTCAAAAGCAGGGCGCGTATTCTGCATGGCGACCTTGAAAGCGCTGAGCGACTCTTCACAGGCTGACCAGTCCGGCTGGGGCACCACTTTGGCATGGGCGAAAAGCTCGCTTACCGCCTGCTGAGCCTCCGTTGCGTGGAACATTGCCAGCAGAGCACGCAAGTTGCTCGACTGATTACTTAATTGATCGCCGGATCGGGCCGCCAGTGCGGCAGCGAGTTTGCTGATGTGGTCTTCCCATTCTGTCAGGAACATACTCGCCATGCTGTGCAAGGTCTCCTTGTCGCCAATCTGCTCTGCCGCAACCCGGAAGTCGGCAAGCGGATCAGGTGGGGTGATCCTGCCTGTGGAAAAATTACTGACTTCGGGATAGGCTCGCGCCCGTTCCAGCGCCGCGTAGAGATCATCCGGATTTAGCGGTTTCCCGATAAAGTCGTTCATGCCGGCATCCAGACATTTTTCTCTGGCGCTGGTCGAGTCATTCGCAGTAACAGCGATGATGTAGATGCCGCAAAACTCGTTTGTCATTACCCAGCTCCGGCGCATCTCCCGCGTCCGGATAGCCTCGGTGGTCTCGATACCGCCCATCATCGGCATTTCGATATCCATCATGACGACATCAAAATCCCCCTTGTCGAAAAGGGCCAGTGCCTCAAGACCGTTGTTGGCCACACTGATTCGATGCCGGTTTTTGCGTAGCAGCCGGAGGATCAGCTCCTGGCAGACCGGGTTGTCCTCGACGACAAGGATATTTAAGCCACCGGTGTTTTCCTGTTGCGCTAACAGCAGGTCGTCAGACAGCTCAGGCGGACTGAGTACGAACTCCGTTTCCTGACCCTTGTCCGCGAGGTCGAGTGCGGCTGCCAGATGGTCGTCAAAAACGGGCTTTACTAGATAGGCCACAATGCCCTGTTGTCGAAGCTCAGTCAGTTCCCTTGCCTGATCATCGCTTTTCAAAATCCAGACCATGCGCTCGGATTTACCGTGTTTCTGCCAGTCTTTGATCAATTCATTGTCGGGGGTGCCGGTCGTCGCCGAGTTGGCGAGAATAAAATCAAATGGGGTGTTGTTCTGACGGGAGGATTCTGCCCGTGTGACTGCTTCCGGCAGGCTTTGCGCCATGGTTACTTCGATCCCGAGCTGTCGCAGTGCGGCTTGAAGGCAGCGTGAAGCATGCTGATTGGGCTCAAGCAGCAGCGCCTTTTTGCCGGCATGAGTTTTGGGCAGAATGATGGGTGCCGTATTGGGCAAGCGCTTGAAGGCGGCAGTGAAAGAGAAGCAGGAACCCTGACCTGACTGGCTCGTTACCTGCAGGGTGCCGCCCATGCACTGTACCAGCCGCGAGCAGATGACCAGGCCGAGACCAGTGCCGCCGAAACTTCGGGTGACCGAATCATCACCCTGGGCGAAAGCATCGAAAATTGTTTTCTGACGGTTTGCGGGAATGCCGATGCCGGTATCCGAAATTGAAAATGTCAGGTTGATGCCGCTGTTGGAGGCTGCTGTTTTGCTCACCTTGATCAGTATGTCTCCCTGATCAGTAAACTTTACCGCGTTGTCCACGAGGTTGACCAAAACGCGGCGGAGGAATGATGCATCACCGGCCACCTTGTCGGGAATATTGGGGTCGATCTCCAGTGTTAGCTCCAACCCCTTCTTGTGTGCCGGGTTCGCCAGTGTTCTGGCGGCATCGTGGATGAGTGTTCGTACAGAAAGTTCGATACAGCTATTGGGCAACTCGCCGGCATCGATCTTCGAAAAATCGACCAGGTCGTTGATGATGGCCATCAAGGCTGATGAAGAGCTCTTGACGGCGTGGAGATAGTGCCGTTGCTCGTCATCCAGCGTGGTATCGAGTACCAGATCGGTCATTCCGATAATGCCGTTCATCGGCGTCCTGATTTGATGACTCATCTTGGCAATAAAGCGGGAACGTGTCGTCTTGGCCTCTTTGGCAGCAGAAACAGCAGTGCTGCATTTCTCATTTGCCTGTTTGATGGCCATAATGTCACGTTGCAGCAGCAAAATGCGTCCCGGCTTGCCGTCGGCAAGCCGGGCAGTGATCTTGCCGCGAACTAGCAACCACTGCCAGGAACCGCTTTTCGTTTGGAACTGACACTCAGCCTCAAAGTGCTCGCTCCGTTTCATGACATGGGTTGCCATGCTCGCCTGTAGCAGGCGGAGATGTTCCGGTCGGATCAGGCGTTGCCAGGTATCAATCCGGTTGTCGAGCTCTTTGGGCAGATAGCCCAGTAATCGCTGCCAGTCCTGACCTGACTTGATTTCTCCGGTCAACAGATTCCAGTCCGAATAGATATCTCCAGAGAGCTGCCGCTGGAGCATCTGTATGCCTTCGTAGGCCGCATAGGAAGCGTCGACCATGCTGAACAGCTTGCCAATTGCCGATGGCTCCGTCTTGGTCTGAGGCAATGTGCCGCCGTGGATCTCGCTTCTCAGGTAGTCTTCGCCACCGGCACCGAATACCTGAATGGACTGCTGCTTCAATAAGGCTGATTTCAATTCATTCTCCTGGTGCGTCGCTTACTGCCCGCAGAATGGCACCTACAGACCTGTGGTCTGAAGGTGATGTCATCCGCTGATTTCCTTC
>CAYRBE010000165.1:0-5472 GCA_964422345.1 uncultured Dechloromonas sp. | reverse complement strand
TTCTGAATTTCAATCAGGCGGTCAACTGCATGACCACGGTTGAATTCCAGCGCATATTTTTTGCCATCACGACGAATGATCAGGCGCAGCCATTTGGACAATGCGTTGACGCAGGAAACACCAACGCCGTGCAAGCCTCCTGAAACCTTGTAGGAGTTCTGGTTGAATTTGCCACCGGCGTGGAGTACGCACATGACGATTTCGGCAGCTGAACGCTTGGGTTCATGCTTGTCGTCGAACTTGACCCCCGTCGGGATACCACGACCGTTATCGGTTACCGAAATCGAATTGTCAGCATGAATGGTGACCACGATATCGTCGCAATGCCCAGCTAAGGCTTCATCGATGGCGTTATCAACCACTTCAAACACCATGTGGTGCAGGCCGGTGCCATCCGAGGTATCGCCGATGTACATGCCGGGGCGCTTGCGCACTGCCTCCAGACCTTCCAACTGCTGAATCGACGATTCGTCGTAGGCGGGGGCGTTATTCTGATCACTCACTCTTTATTTTCCTGTTTCACGTGGAACATCAACTACTTACATTCTTAAAAAATCAATCAAATGCGCATTGGCATCACGACATACTTGAAGCTTTCATTTCCTGGAATCGTGACAAGCGCGCTTGAATTTGAATCGTTGAAAGCCCACTGAACCGTTTCGGCAGAACTGTTGTTCAGCACGTCGAGGAGATAACCCACGTTAAAGCCGATATCGATCGCTTCACCGCTGTAATCCACTTCCAACTCTTCCTGAGCTTCTTCCTGCTCTGCGTTGGCGGCCATGATCTTAAGACTTCCCGGCGCGAGTACCAGCCGAACACCACGGAATTTTTCGTTGGTCAGAATGGCAGCGCGGCTCATCGACGAGAGCAGGGTAGCGCGATTGATCTGCAGAGAATTACGCAAGGTTGCTGGTATGACACGTTCATAATCCGGGAACTTGCCATCAATCAGTTTAGACACCAGATTGATATGACCAAACTGGAAACGGATTTGATTTGCGGCTGTTTCAATGACCAGCGGTTCATCGTTATCGGAAAGCAGGCGATTCAACTCAAGTACCGTCTTGCGCGGAAGGATCAATTCCTGACGCGGCAAACTACCTTCGATCTCCATGCTTGCATAGGCCAGACGATGACCGTCTGTCGCCACTGCACGCAACTGGTTTCCTTCAATCAACAACAGCAGGCCGTTGAGGTAGTAGCGCACATCCTGGGCAGCCATTGAAAACTGGGTTTGACCGAGCAACTGACGGAACTGCTTTTGCGTTACGGAAATTCGCTTTGCTTCACCGTCCGCGATTGCCATGCGCGGGAAATCATCTGCCGGCAAGGTCTGCAGACTAAAACGGCTTTTGCCTGCGCGCAGCTGCAAGCGCTTCTCTTCGAGGATAAGACTGACTTCAGAAGTGTCCGGAAGCGAACGCAGAATATCCTGAAGTTTGCGCGCGCCTACCGTGATCGCGCCATCACCATCACCATGCGCACCGAGTGTGCTGGTAGTGATCTGAATTTCGATGTCCGTTGCCAGCAGAGTCAGAACATCTGCCTTCTTTTCGAGCAATACGTTCGAAAGAATCGGGAGGGTATGACGCTTTTCAACGATGCCGGAAACCGACTGCAAAGGCGCGAGTAGGGTGTCGCGTTGGGTTTTAATAAGGATCATATATTTAATTCCTATAAATATAAGCTGCCGGTCAACTCTGTGGATATCTTTAAAATCTGTTTATTCTACAGTACGTTGCAAACAAAAAATGCCACTTGAGAACCCTGTTATTTGCTTGTTGATGAAAACTGGATAAGTTATCCACAGGTGGAAAAAAGCCGACTTATCCACAATTCATCCCCAGTATCTACACAGAGTTATTCAGTAATTATCCCTTCAATACCTGTAACAGTACGTGAAGATCATGATTCAGCTCATTATCCTTTATGCGCAGTGAATCAATTTTTCTGACAGCATGCAAAACAGTGGTGTGATCGCGACCACCGAAAGCATCGCCGATCATCGGGTAGCTGTGAGCGGTCAAGTCCTTTGCCAACCACATGGCTACCTGGCGCGGACGAGCGATAGCACGGGTACGCTTGGGTGAAAATAGATCGGCAACCTTCATCTTGTAGTAATCGGCGACCGTTTTCTGGATGTTTTCAACAGTAATCTGCCGATTTACTGCGCCAATGATGTCCTTGAGAGCCTCCTTGACCAAATCAAGCGCTATCTCCCGTCCGTGAAAAGAAGAATAGGCGAGCACTTTCTTCAATGCACCTTCCAGTTCTCGCACATTCGAACGCAGATGCTTGGCAATGACGAAAGCCACTTCATCGTCCAGTGCTACACCTTCTACTTCAGCCTTCTTTTTCAGAATGGCCACCCGCATTTCCGTTTCGGGTGGTTCGATCTGTACCGTAAGGCCCCAATCAAACCGTGTAATCAACCTGTCCTCAAGACCATTAATGTCTTTTGGATAAGTATCGCAACTGATGACGATCTGCTTTCTGGCTTCTATCAGCGCGTTGAATACATAAAAGAACTCTTCCTGAGTCCGGTTTTTACCGTTAAAAAACTGTACGTCATCGACCAACAGGACGTCCAGAGAACGGTAATAGCGCTTGAAAACGTCAAATGACTTCTGCTGGTAAGCACGTACTACGTCTGAATAGTAGTCCTCAGCGTGAACGTACCGGACAACTTTCTGAGGATGCTGATCGAGAATGGCATTGCCGATAGCGTGAATAAGGTGAGTCTTGCCGAGTCCTGCACCACCGTAAATGAACAGCGGGTTATAGGCACCACCTGGATTAAGTGAAACCTGCATTGCCGCAGCACGTGCCAGATCGTTAGCTTTGCCCACCACTAGATTGTCGAAAGTGAACGACGAAATCAGCCGCGTCTTTTCGTATGGATTGTTTCCGCGCGGGGCGATGCTATTCACCACCGGAGCCTCAGCAATAGCAGGGCTGGCAACGGGTGATCGAGTCTCGACACGAATCGGTTGTGAGTTTACTTTCCGCTCTGCCAGCATGAGCGCGATCTCAATCGGCGCATTGAAATAGACGCGACTCAGTTCTTCGATTCTAGTGAGATAGCGCTCCTTGACCCATTTCAGAATGAATCCGTTGGGGGCGATAAGGCGCAAACCTTGCGCAGCATTGTCTTCACCTTCGAGCCGAAGTGGCCTGATCCAGGTGTTGAACTGTTGTTGCGGCAGTTCCTGTTCGAACTGACTGAGGCAGGAATTCCAGAAACTACTCATAGACGGGATGTCCCGGTACGTGCCAAGGCACAGTTGCTGCGAAAGGGAAGGAGAGTATGCGGCTAATGATCACCGAAACCCGCAGCAAACCGGGGGATAACTTTCCAACTATTTGTTTATAATATTGTTTTAATGAAAATACGGCGCTAGAACACACGGCCGAGGCAGCAATTCTACCCCGCTGCAGGCCTAGTTATCCACAGGTCGGGAAAAAAATTGGTCTTGACACCGCTACCCGCACAATGTCTAATTGCGCGTTTATCTTTGCATCAAAATCAAGGGCATAAATCATGAAACGCACCTATCAACCCTCGGTTGTCCGTCGTAAGCGCACTCACGGCTTCCTGGTTCGCATGCGCACCAAGGGTGGCCGTCGGGTCATCGCCGCGCGCCGCGCCAAAGGCCGTCATCGCCTCGCTGTTTGAGCGCAGACGGAAACACTGCTGTCGGGTGCACAGGTGGGGCGGTAGTTGCAATACGCAAATACGGCTTCCCCAGACACTATCGACTGACCAAAACGGATGAGTATTCATCCGTTTTTGGTTTCAGAAGGGCCTTAAAAAGCGCGCACTTCCTGTTACATTACCGCCCTCGGGCCAGTGATGAGATGGGTTCGGCACAGGGACTGACAGCTCGACTGGGAGTCGTGGTTCCGAAGCGACTGATCAAGGCTGCGGTTCGCCGCAATTTGATCAAGCGTTTGGGTCGAGAACAATTCCGATTGCTGCTGACGCTATTGCCAGCCCGCGATCTGGTGCTGCGCTTAGCTGTAAAACCGGGCGAATTGAAGCGCAAGGAACTCGCTGAGGAAATTCGCAAGCTGCTGTTGAAATTGAACGCAGTGGGACGATGAAGCAATGAAACAACTGCTGGTGCTGCTGGTTCGTTTTTATCAGTACGCGATAAGCCCGTGGCTGGGGCGCCGCTGCAGATTCTTCCCCAGCTGCTCTGAATACACTGCTGAAGCCATCCAGAAACACGGGGCCTGGAAGGGGTTGAGGCTTGGGGCGAAGCGCATATCGCGCTGTCATCCCTGGCATCCCGGTGGTTACGATCCCGTACCCTGACAATCAAGAATACTAGGGCTGTTAATGGACAACCGACGCATCATTCTCCTGATGATCTTCTCGTTTTCGCTGGTCATGCTGTGGGAGGCCTGGCAAAAACACAACCTGCCTAAGCCGGTAACCGAGATAAGCAAGCAGGCCGCCGCCAGTGCGACACCACAGCCCTCGACCAATCTCCAGCCCGGTGGCAACGTACCGACACCAGCTCCAGTGGTGTTGAAAGACGACAAGGCAATGCCAGCGGGCGAGATGATCCGAATCAAGACCGATCTTTTTACTGCTGACATCTCCTCCGTCGGTGGTGATCTGGTGCGCTTTGAGCTGGATCGTTACTCGTCAACCAGCGACAAGAACAAGAAACTCGTCCTGCTTGATTCACAGCACCGATACCAGGCCCAGACCGGCCTGATCGGTGACGGACTGCCAAATCACCGAAGCAATTTCGTCGCTGTCAGTGGGCCGCGTGAAATGGCCAAGGAAGGCGGCAAGGACGACAAGCTCCAGCTTCGTCTCGAGGCGACCGGCAGTAATGGAGTCAAGGTTGCCAAGATCTACACCGTTAAGCGTGGCAGCTACCTCATCGATGTGACCTACGAGATCGTCAATGCCTCTGGTACGCCGATCGCACCGCATGCCTACTATCAGATCCAGCGCGACGACGTAGCGCCGGAAGGCGAAAACGCCATGGTGATGACTTTCACCGGGCCTGCGTTTTTTAGCGATACCGAGAAGTACCAGAAGATCGACTTCGCCGATATCGCCAAGGATAAAGCCAAGTTTGTCAAAACCGCCGACAACGGATGGATGGCGATGGTGCAGCACTATTTCGTCTCGGCATGGGTACCGCAGGACAAGGCTAAGCGCGAGTTCTACGCGCGCAAGGTAGAAGGCGGCAATGGCAGTCCGCAGGTTTTTGCTGCCGGGCTAATACTGCCGATCGAACAGATCGCGCCGGGTGCCAAGGGTACTCAATCGATCACGCTGTACGTCGGTCCTCAGGAACAGGCAACGTTGAAAAAGCTGGCGGAAGGGCTCGATCTTGTTGTTGACTATGGTTGGTTGACCGTCGTTGCTGCGCCCATTTTCTGGGTGCTGCAGGCGATTCATGGTCTGGTTGGGAATTGGGGCTGGGCGATCATCCTGCTGACAGT